>CANJPY010000102.1 GCA_947476255.1 Chthoniobacteraceae bacterium
AAAAACGCCTGCACGAGTACGGGCAGGTCTTCCTTTCGCGCGCGCAACGGGGGCAAAGTCAAAGGCACAACACTCAGACGAAAATACAGGTCCTCGCGAAACTTGCCCTCTGAAACCATCTTGGTCAAATCGCGGTTCGTTGCGGCCACGAGCCGCACATCCACCTTGAGCGTAGTACTTCCCCCCACTCTTTCAAAGGAACGCTCCTCGCCCAAAACGCGCAGCAACTTCACCTGCGTTGTCTGATCTATTTCCCCAATTTCATCTAAAAACAACGTTCCTCCATTCGCCTGCTCAAACCGTCCCAGTCGCCTCTCAGTCGCCCCCGTAAACGCGCCTTTTTCGTGACCAAACAATTCGCTTTCCAAAAGCTGAGGAGACAACGCAGCGCAGTGCACCGTCACAAACTTTGCTCTAGACCTGTCACTGAGCGAGTGCAATGCCTGCGCCACCAATTCCTTTCCGGTGCCGCTCTCCCCCTGGATCAGCACCGTTGCGCGGGTTGGGGCAACCTGCCGTATCGTATCGTAGACCTCCTGCATCGGCGCAGCCCCCCCCACCAGACGTTCAAGCCCGTACTGCTTGTCAACTTGCCTCTTGAGCTCTACAACCTCTTTCTCAACGCGTTGAGACTTCAACGCCCGTTGCAGAAGCATCTCCAAACGGTCAATGTTCACCGGCTTGGTCACGAAGTCGTAAGCTCCCCGGCGCATCGCCTCTACCGCGGTGTCCACGGACCCATACGCCGTCATCATCACAACCACCGGCGGATGTGCCCGCTCAAGAATCTGCTCCACCAACTGCATTCCATCTTCGCCGCCGATACGCAGATCTGTGAGCACAATATCAACATGTTCGCGCTTCAGCACCGAATGCGCCCCCGCAATATCCGCGGCGATGTACACATCAAAGGCATCTTCGAGCGAGGCCCGAAGTCCCTCCCGTGTATGCTTTTCATCATCAACAATGAGCAGAGTTGGATTCATCGGCAATCTACAATGTGGGACACAATGTCGCACGCCTCGGCGTTCGTGCAATCGCAAACAGACATCTCTCCCAAAACTATCCCCATTTTTTTGTCCACCCTTTCCACCTCACCATCCAACCCTTCCTCCCTCTCCCATACAAATCAGTGTCAGCCAGTCCAAACTACACAAAAAGGGGTGCGTCCGCATATGGAAGCACCCCTTTGTTTTTTATCGAAATCGTTACCGGCGGTATGCCCCCATTTCAGGCGCGTCCGGATTCACTTCCGGCCCGAAATACCGGAGCACAACCAGCGGTTCAGTTTCGCTAAGATTCTCGAACGTGACCCCCGCTTTCGCACCGGCTTCGGTGCAGAAGTACTCGTCCTCTGTGAGTTCCGTGAAACGGATCAACTTGGGACTGTTGAGAGTCTGGCCGTTGATTTTTCCAACGCCCTGGACGCAAATCAACCCGTAAGCTCCCTTGTCGTGGATTGTGCATTTCACTCCGGGTTCCACGGTCAGTTCCTTGGCCGTGAAAAGCTGCTCCTTTTTGATCCGCCCGTACACGATCCAGCGGTCCACGTAACCCGCACTATGCGTGTCTGCTACAGGAATGGGCTCCAGGTAGTGATTGTCTTTAAAATTCGCGTCACAGTTGCCTTCCCAATCGAGCTGCTCCACGATGAAGTCAATATCCTGGTGGTGCTCCTTGGGCATGTCCTTCACCAACAACTCCCACGGCACATAACGTCCTTCCACCAAGTTCTGATACATCCCAAAAACATCGCTGCCCCACTGTGGCTCGTACGTACAAAGCGATCCGGGAGCGTGCAAAACGCAGGGCGGAATCAACCAGCCAGTGCCTGGTTTGAGGCGGTAGGCACGGGACAAATCAAGGATTCCATTGTCCCCCTTGTTCCAGTCCGCAATACACTTGCGCACCTGGTCTTTGGTTGTTCCGGGCTCCAGTCCCATGAAAGTATAGGGAAAATTGTTCCCCACGTTGTTGTGTTGAGGGGGGAAATAATACGACTCCGGCTTGCCTTCCAGACCGACCAACTTCGCCTGCTCGGCGCTCTGGTGCATGTGGTGCGGAATGGGCCCCATGTTGTCGAAGAACTTCGAATACACCGGCCACTTCTTGTATTTGCTCCAGATCCCATCGCCGATCAGTAGTGCCCCGCATTCCGCGACCGCTTCCTGCAACGTAAAGCGGTGATGCCCAGCGACGACATAGGAGAGTCCCTCGTCAGGCGTGCGGTTGTCATTGGCGGCGGGCGTGGTGGAGGCAAACCAGCGCTCGTCAATCCCTCCCCTGTTTAAGCCAAAAGCATAAAGATCATCGGGATGCAGCTTGAGTCGCTTGCCTGGTTGCAAAAAAGACCTCGGCACCCAACAGGGCGCCAGGCGCAACAACCCGCCGGTGGCTTCCAATTGAGACTCAACCGCGGAGCGGACATTTGAAGTTAGGATTTGAAGGGAGGTGACGTGGTTCATGATGTTTAAAGCAAAAGCGGATCTTCCCCGCGGGTGGGCATTCATCCACGGCGCATAGCAGGAATCAACTCTGAAACAGAAAACTCTTTGCGCAACCCTTCATGCAACACCACGCGCCAGAGACCAGTGCGTGATAAATCCCCACCATACAAGACTGTCTAGATTAAGTTTAAAACTAATTCCCCGCGCTTGAACGGCTGCATCCGCATAGAAGAAGTCGCCAAATACATACAGTACGGTCTACAAACTAAATCCCCCCAGCCCCATCGGAACTCAAACCGCGCGAAGATTCGGACAACCAGTGCGACGCATGAACGCGAAATCAAAAGCCAGATCCGCAAGCCCCCAATCAAATTCATATTCGACTGCCAGTGAACGCTATTCTGAAATCGGCGTAAACACGGATTCCGCCCTTGAAAGGCTCGCTGACATTCCAATTTCCGTACACTGCTGGCAGGGGGATGATGTCTGCGGGTTTGAACAAGGCGTGCCCGAACTTGGAGGAGGCATTGCCACCACTGGAAACTACCCCGGCAAAGCACGCACCCCCAATGAATTACGGGCAGACCTGGAAATGGCATTCAAGTTGATTCCCGGAAGTCACCGGGTCAATTTGCACGCCTCTTACGGAGAATTCGGATCCAAGGCTGTCGACCGGGACTCCATCGAGCCAAGACATTTCCGCCACTGGATCGACTGGGCGAAGCAACAGAATCTTGGCTTGGATTTTAACCCCACCTTTTTCTCGCACCCAAAAGCGGCGGACGGATTCACCTTGTCTCATAAAAGCAAGAGCGTTCGAAAGTTCTGGATTGAACACGGGCGCCGCTGCCGGGAGGTCGGTTCCGCGATGGGAAAGGCGCTCGGTACCAAGACCGTCACCAATTTCTGGGTGCCCGACGGCTACAAAGACACCCCCGCAGACAGGCTCAGTCCCAGAGAACGTCTAGCGGAATCCCTCGACTCTATTTTTGAAACCAACCTCAAGGGCAACCTAGATGCCGTTGAGCCGAAGTTGTTCGGCCTCGGCTCCGAGAGTTACGTCGTCGGTTCAAGCGAGTTTTATCTCGGCTACGCGGTATCCCGCCAAAAGCTGCTTTGCCTGGATTCCGGCCACTTTCACCCTACGGAAGGAATCGCAGACAAAATTTCCAGCGTATTGTTCTTTATTCCAGAGTTGCTGCTGCACGTAAGCCGGGGCGTACGCTGGGACAGCGACCACGTGGTTGTACTCAATGACGAACTGTTGTCCATTGCAAGGGAGGTTGTGGTCAACGGCTTTTTAAAGAGAACACACATCGGCCTCGACTATTTTGATGCCAGCATCAACCGGGTTGCAGCGTGGGTGATAGGCACAAGGGCTTTGCAACGCGCCCTGCTCGCTGCACTTCTTGAACCCACGGAAGCACTGCGCAGAGCGGAACTCCAAGCAGATTACACCAGTCGACTCGCATTGCAGGAGGAACTCAAGGCGCTGCCCTCCGGTGCCGTCTGGGATGAATTTTGCAGGCGGCAAAACGCACCTGAGAGCATGCGCTGGATCGCGGATGTACGAACTTACGAGGCAGATGTACTATCATTGCGTGCTTAGTGCCCCCCTTCCTGAAGCCCTATGCCACCACTCCTGCTTCGCCTCTCCGACATTAAAAAATCTTTCGGCGCCGTAAAGGCCCTCAAGGGGGTGTCGTTTGAACTCCGCCCAGGCGAGGTGCACGCGCTGCTCGGAGAAAATGGAGCGGGAAAATCCACACTGATCAAAGTGATCACCGGAGCGCATATTCCGGATTCGGGGACGCTTGAAATCTCCGGCGGCATTGTCAGCCATCTCACGCCCACGCGTTCCCAAGAGTTGGGGATCTCGTGTATTTACCAACAGCCGGCTTTATTTTCGGACCTCAGTGTTTCGGAGAACATAGGCTTACGACTTGAGAAAAACGGCCCGTTTGGAAAAGTAAACTGGAAGCAACGCCACAAGACTGCAGTTGCTTTGCTCCAAAGGATTGGGGCCAACATTCGCCCCGAAACTCACGTAAGCGAGCTTTCAATGCCCGAACAGCAGTTGGTCGAAATTGCATGCGCGTTGGGTTCAGGAGCAAAAATCGTCATCATGGACGAACCCACAGCTTCGCTGACACGTTCCGAACAGGAATTACTGTTCGGAGTAGTCAGAGACCTCAGAACTTCGGGCGCCGGCGTGATTTATATCTCGCACCGCTTGGAGGAAATTTTCGCCCTCGCTGATCGCGTTACTGTTCTTCGCGATGGAGAGAGTGTCTGCACGCGTTCAGTGCGTTCCGCCGCCGGAAAAAACGAACTATCCGAAGACGAACTCATCCGGCTCATGGTGGGGAGAGACGTAGCCTCCATCTACCCGCCGAGAGAGTCCGCCAGAGGCGAAGTGATTCTCGAATTGCAAAACATCTCGTGCGCCGCCGGCCGAATTCGAGATATCAACCTTTCGGTGCGCGCCGGAGAGGTTTTGGGTCTTGCCGGTCTCGTCGGAGCCGGACGCACCGAACTTGCGCGGGTTCTGTTTGGAATCACCCCTGCAGATTCAGGATCCATCCATCTCGATGGCCGAGAATTGGTTGTTAGGAACCCGCGGCAGGCTGTTTGCTTAGGAATTGCCTATGTTCCGGAGGACCGCAGACGCCACGGGGTCATTCTCCCGATGCCCATCACGGAAAACATCAGCATGGCGGTCCATTCAAAACTTTTTCCTGCCCAATGGCTTAACTTCCAGAGGGAGCGCGACCTTGGAAAACGTTTCGTCCATGCTCTTGGAATCAAAGCCTCCAGCCCAGATGCCTTGGGAGGTAGCCTTAGCGGGGGCAACCAACAAAAGGTGTCCCTTGCACGCTGGCTCGCCACGGAACCGCGCCTTCTCATTTTAGATGAACCAACTCAAGGCGTCGATGTTGGAGCGAAGAGTGAAATCCACAGGATCATTCGAGACCTCGCAGCAAAGGGGCTCGCCGTAATCATGATCTCCAGTGATCTGCCCGAAATCCTTGGCATGAGCGACCGCATCGCCGTGATGCGCGAAGGCCGCATTGCGGAAATATTGGACGGCGCCTCCGCCTCCGCTCAATCCGTGATGTCCGCCGCGCTACGTTCCGCATGAAAACCTATTTCCGCGAACTTTCGGTATTAGTGACTCTCGCAATTCTGCTGGTTATCCTCGCGATTTTTGCCCCCCATTTTTACGAATGGCAGCCGCTGCTCTCACGGCTCACAGCCCAAGTCCCTGCCCTCATCCTTGCTCTTGGAGTCGGCATCGTCATGATTTCACGGCAAATCGATATTTCAGTCGGTTCACAGTTCGGCCTCTGTGCAGTCCTCGCCGGAACTGTGGCGGCTAACGGATACGGCTTGCCCACTGCGCTTGCTGCAGCCGTCAGTGCGGGTACACTCATGGGCGCACTAAACGGTTGGCTCATCGCTGGGATGAAATTGCCAAGTATTGTAGTCACACTAGCAACGATGGTCACTTGGGCGGAGGTGTTGCGGCTTTTTCAGCAGGGTAAATTCGTAAACCTTCCGGCCGGTATCCAGTGGTTTGGCCTATCCCAACTTGGCGGACAGATATTCCTCATCAGCTTTGGATGCGTCACGGTTGTCGTGGGTGCACACTTTTTAAAAACACGGTCGCTCGGCCGTTACATTTACGCAGTCGGTTCCGACGCGGAAGCGGCGCGACTCTCTGGTATCCACTCAGGCTGGGTCACTTTCAGTGTCTTTATCCTGATGGGGGTGCTCGCGGGACTTGCTGCGGTGCTCAATCTGGTGCAGTCACCTCAAGTCGATCCAAAATGTGGAGTGGGTCTCGAACTCAGAGCCATTGCTGCGGGTGTTGTCGGAGGCATTGCCGTAAATGGAGGCAGAGGTACTCTGTGGGGCGTTTTTGTAGGCCTCCTACTTCTCTCCACCATTAACCCGGCACTCACATTTCTGCACGTCGAAGCCTACTGGGAAAAAGCAATACAAGGCCTTGTTATTTTGTTGGCCGTTGTCGCAGATGGCTTTCGAGTCCGCCATCACTCGCGTTAAATCATGAGCCCTCAAACCCGCTTCATTCCCAAGCAGCTTCTGCGGCAGGAATTTCTGCTCCTGATGGTCGTGCTTCTCGAGGTGGGCTTTTTTCTCTGCACCGCGAAAAACTTCGGCACTTCAGATAACATCAGTAATATTATACGCCATTCTGCTGAGATCGGGCTTCTGACTCTGGCCATGATGCCTGTCATTCTAACAGGGGGCATCGACCTTTCCGTGGGGTCTTTGATGGGCTTTTGCGCCGTTATGTTTGGAGTTATCACCCACGACTGGCACGTCGCGACGCCCCCAGCAGCAGCACTTACGCTCTTGGCAGGCCTCCTGGCGGGAGCATTCAATGCCCTGCTAATCACAGCACTTCGTCTGCCTCCATTAATTGTGACCCTCGGCACATACTCGCTTTTCCGAGGTCTTGCCGAAGCAATCACACAGGGTACAAAAACGTATCGTTCTTTTGATTCAGATTTCATCAACCTCGGCGAAATCCACTGGGTAGGGATGCCCATTCAGGCCTGGATTTTCGCCTCAGCGGCTCTCTTTTTCTACCTCCTCGTCCATAGGACGACATTTGGCCGCAGTTTCCGTGCAATCGGTTTTTCACCCGAAGGAACGCGCTACGCGGGGATTTCTGTGCAAAAGCGCACGGCACTTCCCTACCTTCTTACGGGAATAACCGCCGCACTTGCCTCCCTGTTGTTTACGGCCCGCCTTCATCAGGCACGTGCAGATGCCGGTATGGGTTATGAACTATACGCGGTCACCGCAGTTGTTCTCGGGGGCACCAGCATTTTTGGAGGCACTGGAACTGTCCATGGCACACTGGCGGGCATCACCGCCATTGCGGTTTTGAGCAACGGAATCGGCCGCGTCCCTGCCGTTTTTAAGGCGGGGGTGGGAGGAGAACTTGCAGCACTGCTCACTGGCGCACTGCTCCTGATTGCACTGACCGCTCCAGGGATAGGAAACCACCTAGCGAAGATGTTCGCCAAGGATTCCACGAATTTAGAAAAACTTAAACCTTCGGTTTCCCAACACGCACAAAAAACTCCTATTCTCCCCTCATGAAGCGTTCGCAATTCCTCACCTCTCTTCTTGCCGTGCCAGCGGCATTGCTGTTTCCAAGTTGCAACAAAACCGACTCGGCAGGCAGAAAGCTCACAATTGCTTTCATGCCTAAAGGCAAGGGGAACAGCTACTTTATAGCATGCGAGAAAGGAGCACGCGAAGCCGTCAGCGAGCTTGGAGTGGAACTGCTATTCGACGGACCAACCAACACGGATCCGGCCAAACAAAACGAGATAGTCGAAAACTGGACCACTCTTGGCGTGGATGTCATCGCAGTGGCATGTGAGAACACTGAAGGCATTTCCGGTGCCTTAAAAAAGGCACAGCAAAAAGGAATCAAAGTGGTCACTTACGATAGTGACACCACTCAAGACGCCCGTTCGTTTTTCGTCAATCAGGCGACACCTCAGGGCATCGGCGAAGCGCTGATGGATGAAGCTGCGCGCCTGTGCGCAGAGGAGGGTGAGTTCGCTATCATCACAGCCACCCTTACCGCAGCCAACATGAACGAGTGGCGCAAGTTTATTGGAAGCCGACTCGCTTCCAAATATCCGAAGATGAAGCTGGTTGATACGAAGCCCTGTGATGACCAAAAGGACAAGGCGCAGTCTGAAGCCACCAACCTCATCAGCGCCAATCCGAACTTGAAATGCATCATGGCCATTTGCTCCCCTGCGGTCCCGGGTGCGGCGGAGGCCATTAAGCAGGCAGGAAAAGCCGGTGCAGTGAAATTGCTCGGACTGGGATTGCCATCCGAAAACCGCGCCTATCTCAAGGAAGGGGTCACACAAAGCGTCATTCTTTGGAGGGTTGCAGACCTTGGATATCTCGCAATTCAAGTGGCAAACGCGGTCGCGAACAAATCGCTGAATCCCGGTGACAAAACATTCAAAGCCGGACGTTTGGGAGAACTTGAGATTGAGGGAAGTTCGATCATTCTAGGCAAGCCGTTCCTTTTCACGAAAGACAACGTGGACCAATTTGATTTCTAGAACCTCCTGCACGCCAACTTCATGCGACTCGCCCTACTACTCCTTCTTCCATCTTCGGCCCTCGCTGGAGCGCTGAGTCCGTTTCATCTGCGCTGCGAGTATCTCGAAAAACCGATGGCCGTTGAGAGCCTGCGGCCGCGTTTAAGTTGGGATCTCCAGAGCGATGGTTCAAGCCAGAGACAGTCCGCATGGGCGGTGCGCGCTGCAACCTCTCTTGAAAAACTCCACCGCAACAAGCCTGATCTTTGGGACTCGGGCAAAACAGCAAGCAACGAAACCGCTCAGATTGAATACTCCGGCAAGGCTCTCAAATCTTCCCAGCAAGTTTTCTGGCAGGTCAAAGTGTGGGACAAGGAAGGAGTCGAATCGGATTGGTCTGCGCCGGGCACATGGCGCGTTGGTTTGACGGACCCTGACCAATGGGTTGCAAAGTGGATATCAGGAAAGGATGAAACACCGTTGCAAACTTCGCCGTTACCACTCGTTTTGCCGCCAGCCAGATATTTCCGGAAGGAATTTGAAATAGCCAAGCCAGTAAGACGTGCAACCGCATATCTGAGCGCTCTTGGAAGTGCCGAATTACGCTTCAATGGAAAGCCGGCAAGCGATGCTTTTTTTCTACCGGGTTGGTCCGACTACCGGCAGAGGGCTTATTACCGCGCCTTTGATGTCACGCCCCTGCTAAAACCAGGCCCGAATACGCTTGGCGCAATCCTTTCCGACGGTTGGTATTCGGGTTACGTCGGCTTCGGGCTTTTGGTCGGGTATGGCCCGCACAAAACAGGCCGTTGGATGTACGGCAAAACGCCGGCTCTGCTAGCGCAAATCGACGTGGAATTTGAAGATGGCTCCCGAAAAACAGTGGGGACGGATCCGACATGGAAAACCACTTCCCTTGGACCAATCGAGGAGGCTGACTTGCTCATGGGGGAACGCTACGACGCAAATCGCGAACTTGTCGGATGGGATAGGGCCGGATTCGATGCCAAGTCTTGGGAGAAATCGGTTCCCGCTGAAGCGAACCCTAACCTCAAAGCTCCTTTCTTCGATAACCTTGGAGAACGCGATGTTGAACTAGGATTTAAAAAACCGGGCAGGTTACAAGCTTATACAGGTCCTGATGTGAAGGTTACAGAGGAGCTTCATTCACAGAAAATCACCGAACCCAGTCCCAGCGTGTACATCTTTGATTTTGGCACCAACTTCGCGGGTATTGTTCGCTTGAAAATCAAAGGAGCCAAAGGTGACACGATCACTCTGCGCTACGGAGAAATGCTCCACCCAGAGGGAAGGCTCATGACGGAGAATCTTCGAAAAGCACGCGCCACAGACACCTACGTTTTGAGGGGTGACCCCGAGGGTGAAGTCTGGTCTCCGCGCTTTACCTACCATGGGTTCCAATACTGCGAGGTGAGCGGACTGAAATCAGCGCCCTCTCCAGAGACGCTTACGGGCTTGGTGCTTCATTCCGACACCCCAGGGACAAGTGCGTTTGAGTGTTCCGATACCGTGATCAACCAACTCTTTAAGAACATCGTTCGTACCCAGCGCGCCAATTTTCTCGAGATACCCACGGATTCCCCCCAGCGTGATGAGCGAATGGGATGGATGGGAGACGCTCAGATTTATGTGCGCTCCGCGACCTACAACGCAGACATGGCAGCGTTTTTCACAAAATGGCTCGATGACGTAGAGGAATCCCAGCGCCCTGTCGGTGCGTACCCCGACTATGCCCCCTACCCGATGGCCCACGGAGAACCTGGTAAAACCTTCGGAACAGCCTGGATGGACGCAGGTATTATTTGCCCGCATACGATCTGGAAGGTTTACGGCGACAAACGGATAATCGACCGCCACTGGAACTCCATGAAGCGGTTCATGGACTTCAGGGTTTCCTCAAGCCCCGCGTTTAAAGGCGTCTCCATCGGCAATGCGTGGGGTGACTGGCTGAACCTCAAAGACCCGACCCCCATGGAATTCATTGATTCCGCATACTTTGCTCACTCCGCACAACTGATGGCGGAGATGGCCGGTGCAACAGGCCGCGAAAAAGAAGCGCTACAATACCACGAGATACGTCAAAACGTCCTAAAAGCATTTTCAGATAAGCATCTCAACGAGGACGGCACGCTCAAGACGGCTTCTCAGACAGCCTGCGTTCTAGCGCTCCAGTTTGAACTCGTTCCGGAGGAAAAGCGTGCGATTCTTGGCAGACAGCTCGCAAGAATGATCGAGCGGAACGAGTACCGCATGAGCACGGGTTTTTTGGGAACAAAGTCGCTTCTTCCAGCCCTGACGGCAGTTGGGAAAGAGGATGTCGCTCTGCGTCTGTTCCAGAGTCGCGAATTCCCCTCCTGGGGCTTTCCGGTGGTCAATGGATCCACCTCAATTTGGGAGAGATGGGATGCCTATACCAAGGAGAAAAGTTTTGGTGGTGACGTGAACGCCTCCATGAATTCCTTCAGTCACTATTCCTTTGGGGCAGTCTGCCAGTGGATGTTTCAGTCTCTCGTGGGAATAGACACCGATGGGCCTGGGTACAAAAAAATACTTCTCAGCCCCATCAACCCGTCACGCGCTGGAGCCGAGATGAAAGAACCGATAAACTGGGTGAGAGCCTCATACGCTTCGCCCGGCGGCCCCGTTAAAGTGGAGTGGAAATACCAGAGCCCGAAATATGAATATCGAGTGGAGATTCCACCAAATACGAGTGCAACGCTCCACCTTCCTGCGCGCGCAAGCGAAACAATACGAGTCAATGGGAGGTCAGCGTCGGAGACCGAGGGTGTCCGGCTTCTAAGCTTTAAGAATGGCAGAGAAATTTGCGAAATTGAACCCGGGCAGTACCTGTTTGAAACCGAGTTGGAGCAATGATCCCTCGTGGCTCGAGAGCGCAATAGTGCGATAGAAGAAAAACGTCAAATGGCAGGCTTACAAACTTACCTTGGAGTGGATATCGGTGCGGAAAGCGGTCGGATCATGGCTGGGCTTTGGGATGGCAAAAAAATTCGTCTCGAAGAGATCCATCGTTTTTCCAACGGCCCCGTACCCATCGGTAATACGCTGCGATGGGATCTCTTGCACTTGTGGAAGGAGATCAGGGATGGACTCCTCCTTGCTGGCAGAAACAATCCATATATTCGTTCAATCGGGGTGGATACGTGGGGGGTCGATTATGTGCTGCAGGATCGCAGAGGAGAGTGGTTGGGGCTTCCGTTTTGCTACAGAGATGAACGCACCAAAGGGCTGGTAGAAGAACTCTGTTCGCTTGTGCCGCGGAGAGAAATTTTCGAGTCTGCAGGGTTGCAGTTTATGGAAATCAACACTCTGGTGCAGCTCCTTGCGGCCCAGCGAAACCATCCGCATCTTTTGTCTCAGGCGCACAAACTGCTCATGATTCCCGACTGGATTCACTGGGCGTTGTGCGGCTCTGACGTCACTGAGTTTTCAAATGCAACCACAACCCAGTGCTTGCATCCCAAAACCCGGACTTGGTCCACTGCTTTGCTCGACAAATTGGGGATTCCCTCGCACTTTCTTCCAGAAATTGTCCAAGCCGGCTCGGACCTTGGAGGGCTGAGAGCGGAGGTAGCTGAGATTTCGAATCTCGCTGGTGCGCGGGTCATTGCTCCCGCAACCCACGACACTGGCTCTGCAGTTGTAGGGATTCCCGTGAACGGTCACGGACACGGCGAATGGGCGTATATCAGCTCGGGGACATGGTCTCTGATGGGCGTCGAAATCCAGGACGCAAACCTCAGCGCAGAGGCCATGCACCTCAATTTCACCAATGAGGGTGGGGTGGACGGCACTTACCGCCTGTTAAAGAACATTGTGGGCATGTGGTTGTTTCAACAATTGAAACGAGCCTTGGACGCTCGCGGAAACACGCGCGGATACGGAGACCTTGTGCACCTCGCTTCGCAGGCGGCTCCATTGCGTTCCCTTATTAATCCGGACGCTCCCCAGTTTTTGCGACCGATTGCCATGGTCCAAGCCATCCAAGAGTTTTGTCGTAAAAGTGGCCAGACGGTTCCCGAATCTGAAGGGGAACTCGTACGTTGCATTCTTGAAAGTCTCGCCTTGAAGTACCGGCAGGTGCTGGGAGCACTTGAACGAATCACCGGAACCAAGATCAAAGTGATTCACATTGTGGGCGGCGGAAGTCGTAACGATTTGTTGAACCAATTCACGGCGGATGCATGCCAGCGTCCGGTCATCGCAGGCCCGGTTGAGGCCACGGCCGTCGGCAACGTTCTTTTTCAGGCAAAATCCGCAGGGGAATTAAACTGCTTATCGGATATCCGCGATGTGATCCGCGAATCTTTCGCGGACGCGATGAAAGAATTCCATCCATGCGCAGAGAATCTTGCCGTATGGGAGGCCGCTGCGGCACGATGGGAAACTCTGGCTACGTGAACCACGCGTAGATTGGAATCGACAGTCCCACCCCTTTTTTTAATCAAACCCTCTATCATAACCCAAAAAACATACCGATGAGCCAATTCAAACACGTAAACTTTCTCTGGGATGACACCAAAGCCGCTTCTCTGGATCCTGTTGGACGGCTTATTTACCGCTCCAACCTCCTTGGCAGCGACCAGCGTATCACCAACACGGGCGGAGGAAACACGTCCGCCAAACTTCTGGAAACAGATCCCCTCACAGGCAAACCCGCCGAAGTGCTCTGGGTCAAGGGATCCGGCGGGGACCTCCGCACAAGCCTGCGCGAAAACTTCTCCTCTTTGTACCAAGACAAGTTGATCGCGCTTCAGGCGAACTACGCAGCCCGTGCGGATAAAGGTCTCAAGTCCAGAGCCGAGGACGACATGGTAGGGATGTACACCCATACCACTTTCAATCTTAATCCGCGGGCCTCTTCCATTGACACCCCGCTCCATAGTTTTCTGCCTGGGAAGCATGTGGACCACATGCATCCCAATGCCGTCATCTCCATTGCAGCATCCAAACGCTGTGAGGAACTGACCAAGGAAATATTCGGTGGTACAATGGCCTACGTCCCCTGGATGAGGCCCGGGTTTGAACTCGGTCTGGCGATGGAAAAGATCTCCAAGGAACAGCCTGAGGTCAAAGCGATCATGATGGGGCAGCACGGGTTCATCTCGTGGGATGATGATGAAAAGGTGTGTTACACTCGCACGCTCGAGTTTATTGAAAAAGCAGCGCTGTTTATTGAACAACGCTACGAGGCCAAAGGCGGTCACTCCAAAGCCTTCGGCGGAGCCAAATACCATACCCTCTCTGAAAAAAAACGCCATGAGGCATTCGCTGCGATTCTTCCCTGGCTCCGGGGCCAAGTCAGTCAGCACAACCGTTTTATTGGCACCGTTCAAGAGGACGAAGCCATTCTGCGTTTCGTGAACTCGAAGGACGCCGCACGACTTGCGGAATTGGGCACAAGCTGCCCTGACCACTTTTTGCGCACCAAAATCAAGCCGCTCTACGTTGACTGGGATCCGGCAACGGGAGATATAGCGCAGTTGAAGAAACTTCTCTCCGAGGCTTTATCAAGCTACCGGAACGATTACGCAGCGTACTACAACCGTTGCAAACATGACAACTCACCAGCGGTTCGCGACGCTAATCCAACGGTTATTCTGATCCCTGGGTTGGGCTTGATTGCATGGGGCAAAGACAAGAGTGAATCGCGCGTCACTGCGGAGTTTTACAACTGTGCGGTGGAAGTCATGCGCGGCGCAGAGGCCATCGACGAATACATTGCGCTGCCGCAACAGGAGGCGTTTGACATCGAGTATTGGCTCCTCGAAGAGGCAAAACTCAAGCGCATGCCCGCAGAAAAAGAGCTCGCCAGACAGGTGGTAGTTGTCATTGGTGCGGGAAGCGGCATTGGAAAGGAAACCGCGCACCGCATCGTTAAAGAGGGTGCGCACATTGTGTGCGTTGATCTTAAGGAAGACACAGCCGGAGCCACAGCGGCAGAAATCACAGGCAAGTACGGTTTGGGTATTGGCGTAGCCGGCTCAGGAATAAGCGGTTGCGGACCGGCCATTGGCCTCGCCGCGGACATTACCAACAGAACAAGCATTCGAGCCATGCTCGACAAGGTGGCACTGGCCTACGGCGGCTTTGACTCAATTTGTGTCACGGCCGGCATCTTTGTCCCCAGCGACACCACCGGACACATTCCAGACGACCGCTGGGACCTCACCTTCAGGATCAACGTCACCGGCAGTTATCTTGTGGGCGACGAAGCCTTCAAGACTTGGAAGGAGCAGGGCCTGCGCGGCAACCTTGTGCTGACAACGAGTGCAAATGCAGCCGTGGCGAAGAAAGGAAGCCTCGCCTACGACACCTCGAAGGCCGCGGCGAATCATCTCGTGCGCGAACTCGCCATTGAGCTCTCGCCCTTGGTTCGAGTCAACGGAGTTGCCCCGGCCACAGTGGTCCAAGGAAGCGCGATGTTTCCACGCGATCGAGTCATCGGCTCGCTTGCAAAGTACAATATTCCCTACACCGAGGACGAGGCTACGGAATCTTTGGTGACCAAGCTTGCGCAGTTCTATGCGGACCGCACGCTCACCAAGTCGCCCATCACTCCGGCGGACCAAGCGGAAGCTTACTTCCTACTCGTTTCAAAACGGCTGAGCAAAACGACAGGCCAGGTTGTGACGGTTGACGGAGGCCTGCACGAAGCGTTTCTGCGTTAACACAAACACAGGATTGGAAAAGGGCGCCATCATCCGTGGCGCCCTTTTTTGTGTCCTCTGAAAAAGGCTTTCGAAAAATCCGGCATAATTCTCGACAACCTCGTTTTAGGTCCTGCTTTTATCCACCCCGCCAGTGTGTTACCCAAGCCTATGCGCTGGACCGTTTTCTTTTTGTTTTTAACCCTCATCCGCATGGAAGCTGCCCCCTCTGATGCCGCCGCCGAGTGGCTCGCAAAGACGCCTCTGGCGCCGCCCATGACGGTGCCAAAATCTGCCGCTGATTGGCCCAAACAACGCGAAGACATCCGCCGCTCCCTGACGGAATTGCTCGGAGACCTGCCGCCACGCCCCCCGCTTTCGGCCTTCCAAGTGCTCGCCCGGGACGACAAAGGTTCTTATTTTTTAGAGATCATTCAATTCGACAATGGTGCCGGAGAGCAGGTGAAGGGATACCTCCTGCTCCCCAAAACCGCCTCGCCGCAGCACAAAACACCGGCAGTCCTTTACTGCCACTGGCATGGGGGGCACTACACAAGCGGGAAAGACGAACTCTTTCAAACCAACGCGACTCCCATTCCCGCGGGCGAGGCGCTCGTGCGCGAAGGCTATGCTGTGCTGGCCATCGACGCACCCTGCTTCGGGGAGCGCAACGGCAAGGGCCCCGATGGTCCCGCTCAACTCGGGAGCGCCGGAGAAATGAGCGCCGCCAAATTCCAGTTGTGGGCCGGGCGTACGCTGTGGGGCATGATGGTGCGCGACGATCTCACCGCTTTGGATTACTTGTGCTCCCGCCCCGAGGTCGATGCCGAGCGCATAGCCGTGACGGGCATCAGCATGGGTTCCACAAGAAGCTGGTGGGTGATGGCCATGGACGAGCGCCCGAAGGCTGCGGTGTGTGTGGGGTGCATGACCCGCTACGAAGAGTTGATCCGCGAAGGCATGCTCAAAGCCCATGGCATTTACTATTTTGTGCCGGGTATGCTCAAGCGCTTCGACACAGAAGCTGTGATTGCACTCGGCGCTCCCAGACCGATGCTTTTCATGACAGGCGACCAGGATGGCGGCTCGCCCGTGGCCGGAGTGCGGCGCATCGGCGAGGTTGTGGGAAATGTTTATCGCCTGCTTGGAGCAGACTCCGCCCGTTTTGAAAACGTTGTTTACCCTGACGTCGGACACGTATACCTCCCAGAGATGTGGGACAAGACCGTGGAATGGCTGAACAGATGGGTCAAAGCGCGGTAGGACGTTCGGTGCGAGGAAAACCCGCGTGCCCTTAGCATTAAGGGCGCTTGAAGCAGTAGAGAAACGTTTCCCCACGCACGAGAACCCGCTCCTTCGCGGGCACGACAGAAGCTATAACCCTGTCATCGAACTTTCGCTCTGCCAGCACTTTGAACCCACCCTCAATCTGCAGTACAAAAACCGTTCCATCCTCGCGTGGTGCGTACATGACTCCACCGGCAATGACTGGAGACGCGTAAAAATTCGAACTAGAGCGAGGCAAGGTCTCCGTCCAAACGCTCTTGCCGGTGACAGGTTCGACACAGTCCAACTGCCCACGGTCGCTCAGGACATACACGCGGCCCTTGTACCCAACCGGGGTCGGCACAAACGCTCCCACATCCTCCCGCAACCAAGCACGATTGGTTGTGGTCACATCGCCGCCCCCGCCGAGTTTGATTCCGTGCAGCCTAGGGGCTCCTTTGTCGGCGCGACCGAAACACACAACCGCCATCCCATCGACCACAACAGAAGACGCAATTGCCGGCCAAAGAGGAGATTTCGCCGGGTTGAAATCGCCACAACTCCACATCAGATTTCCCTTTGCCGCATCGTGAATCGTCAAATGTTCGGCCCCCCAAGAAAGCAGCGCCTGCTTTCCCTCGTGTTGAATCACCTGAGGGGTGGTGTACCCGTTGTCGACCTCGCGTGGCACGGCGTAGGTGCGGTCGGTTTTCCAACGTATTTCGCCCGTCTCTTTGTCGAAGGCTGCCAACCAAGATTCCCCGCCGTGCATGCGCGCCATGACCACGTCTTTTTCCGTGAGCACAGGGGACGTTCCAAAGTCCCAAAATAAATGCACAGGCCCAAAAAGAGCGACCAAGTTTTTCTGCCAGCGAATGGAGCCATCGAGGTTAAGCGCCGCCAGACTGCCGCTTTTGTAAGCCACAAAAATCAGCTTACCATCGGTCACCGGCGAGGGATTGCACCCGCTTGCATTCCGGTGTTTTCCTGGCGTCTCGGCGCTAAATTCGGTTTTCCAAAGCAACTTACCTTCCCAGTCGTAGGCAAGTACCGCGTCATTCCCGCCCACTGGCGCGGTGACGTAAATGCGTTTGTCGAAAAAAATCGGAGTTGAACACCCCTTGCCAGGCAACTCCACTTTCCAAGCGAGATTCGCGTCCTCCAGGGAAGTTGGAGTCAAACCAGCCTGCGTGCTGCCACTGTCGAAGGGTCCCCGGCGTTGCGGCCAATCGTCAGTTCCTGCCAGAACATGAAAACTCCATAGACACAAGAAACTCAAACTCGGGAGCGTGACAAATTTGGAGGGAATCGAAAACGACATCCGAAAATAATCTCCACGAACCCGTGGACATCCATCTTCTTTTTCTGTCGCGTATTTTCTTACAAATCCGACAAATCCACCGGACAGCGCGGAACCCTCGCCAACAAACCCAACCGCAGCCTGTCTCCATTTGGCCAATCGTACGCTTTACCCAACAGCACCCGGCACCGTCAACCCACACCGAAATGCCGCAGAGTCAGAAATAATTTCAACCCAAGCCACTCACCACCAGACTATTCTACACAAAAATAACCGGGCGTTTTTATTTTTCACTCAATTGGCACATTTCATGTTCAAAGGTGCTGTAGAAAGGAAACCATGAAACCAAATGTATCCAATCAAGACTCTGTTGGTTTCCTCGCGATGGCTTTCCATCCACCTGAGACCTTCAAATGCAGGGTCAAGCACGCCCTCTTGGGACTTTGGCAATGCTTCCTAGTCACTCTTATCATTATCCTAACAACGGCAAAGGGAGATCAGATGCCGGAGGCATCACCGCCATTTGCCGGTGGTTGAGCGAAGCGACACCACCGGTTGTCAGACCACAAAACAAGGCATCCCGGAGGGATGCAAGACTGCGCCAAGCGTAGGTTCTTCACGGTATCTCGCAGCTTCAGACACCCCCAGCACACTCTG
>CANJPY010000103.1 GCA_947476255.1 Chthoniobacteraceae bacterium
CCTCACCCACTGGGTGAGCCTCCGTACGCTGTCTCCAAAGCCGGGGAAGACAGGACTGTCTTCCCTATGTGCTCACGTTCCCATGGACCGCGAAACTGCCTCAACCCGGAGGGTTCCCAGCCATTAGCCGGCCGGTTGAGCGTAGCGACGCCACCGGTACCTTCCAGCCCCACATACACGCATCTCAAAGGGATGCCAGAGTGTGCTCGGGCTGTCTGAAGCTGCGTGGTACCGGTGGAAGGCCTACGCTTGGCATACTCTTGCATCCCTCCGGGATGCCTTGTTTTGTGGTGTGATGACCGGTGGTGTCGCTCCACTCAGCCACCGTATAGGCTGTGATGCCTCCGGCATCTGATCCCTCATTGCCATTTCTAAGTTAAAACAGTGATTCCTCATGGTTTAAGGGATGCACCCCTTTCAAAACAGGGACACTGCGCGTTTCTGGATCAACGATCCCACGGTCATTCCCGACACTTCTGAAAAGTTAACTCTCCTCGAATACATCCCAACACCTCGACAAGATTGCGCACCACAAAGTCTGGCTCGGCACCTTGCATTTCAAAAAAACGTTCGACGACATTGACCTTCAGCTTTGTCACAAGGACGGTTTTACAACCAGCAGCGCGGCCTGCTTGGACGTCGACTAACCCATCACCGACCATCCAGCTTTTCGAAAGGTCGATATGGTTCTCAAGAGCAGCTTTCATAAGCATCCCTGGCTTGGGCTTCCTGCACTCGCACGCAACTCCAAATTCTGGATGATGAGGACAAAACTCCAACGCATCCCAAGTGGCGGGAGCAAGAGCGGCATCCAGCGTCTCATGGACTGTATGAAGGTCACTGCTCGTGAGCGTCCCCTTCGCGATGCCGGGTTGATTCGTCACAACGATGATCTTGTACCCCATCAGCCGCAGTTCCAGAAGCAGTTCCTTTGCGTTATGAACCGCCACTACCTGCTCCGCTCGCCTTGGAGAGTCCAAAAGACCGTGTGTTGGATCATACACCATTTCATTCAACACGCCGTCACGGTCCAGAAAAACGGCTGGGGACAAGGTTTGAGCGGCGTCCAACATTTCCTAGTGGCTCCTTTCCGATAAATAAGCACTGAGTCCGTCAATTCCTGCAATGGTTCCGACTTCATAAAATCGTTCCTTCACTTTGAACGCACCCAGACGCCCATTGGCACACAAATCCTCCTGAACAATCGACAGATCCAGAGGAAGAGTGGCTTCTAAATACGGCTCGAAAACCGCCTTTTTAAAATAGGAAAGCCCGTAATCTATGTGATCACACTCCCCGGGTGCGGCCTTTTTGGAATAAAAACTGACGTGATCTCCTTCGACGCGCGTGTTGCTTTTATCCCAGCGGTCGGCATTGCGATAAACACTCATCACGGCTGCATAACCCGAGCACTGGCTCCACTGCATCATCGTCCGAAAGTCTGTGGGAAGATAGGAATCCCCATAAATCAATAAAAACTCGGGAGCGAGCTTGGGGAAGGCGTTCAGCAATGCACCTCCTGTGCCGAGAAGGGCAGACGGGTCTTCTTTTGAGTATTCCACATTCATCCCAAAAGCGGCACCATTACTCACAAAACTCTCGATCTGCTCTCCAAGGTGGCCGATACACATCAGCACTTCGGTAAAATGCTGTGCACCGAGCAGTCTCAATTGATGCTCGACGAATGGGCGTTGCAATACAGGGACCATCGCCTTTGGTTGGTCAACGGCGAGGTCTTTCAAGCGCGTTCCTAAACCCCCGGAAAGTATGACAACCTGCATGGCCGTGAGCCTCTATTTTACCCTTTGAGTAGCAAGCTGAATTTGTTTTCGGTGTGAAGTTCGCAGTGGCGCAAGCGCCTGAAAATATCAGGGACTTTACAAAAACGGGGCATCTTGAAACCCAGTTTTTCCGACGCTCGCCCAGGCAGGGTTCGTAGCGGATAAGCGGCTCACTTCAATGCAGCCTGAGCGGACTCATAAAACCGCATCACCTGCAATGCGTCATGAAGCTGTGCAGGAGAAATTACTGGCTCTGCCCCCAATCCAAGGCACGCCGCAAGTTCATCCGCAAAAGAATCCTCGCAATCATCCTCCACCACAATTTCTTCACTAGAAAGCTGACTGCTCGCATGCTGCCATCCCCAACGTTTTCCACGCCGATAGACCTGCTGGCCGTAACTGCGCCCTCTCCCCGTGACCTGGCCATATCCATCAGTTCCAAGCGCGAATATCTCAAACTGACTCCTCCAGCGCACCACACTCACCTCCATAGAAACTGTCGTCGATCCGCTGCGAAATAAAAAGTGGGCGTCTTCCTCGATGCCTGTTTTCCAAAACCCCTTCCATGCGTGCTGTCCCTCAAGCACTGCGTCATTGTGTGTCAGCAGCGAAATCAAATCGAGCAAATGGATTCCAGGGTCCAGCACAGCACCGCCACCACAGCGAACGGGATCCAGCTTCCACGTCTCTTCGTCGCCAGGCCGGCCGCCATGACCCATTTGAAGGCGCAAAGAGATCGGCGCCCCGAATCTTCCCTGCTGCCAGTCTTGAATCAACGCCACAATTCCCGGCATAAACCTATAATTCAGGCCTACAAAAAGCGTTGTATTTGAATGCTTAAACGCAGCCGCGATGCTTTCCGCCTCATCCAGGTTTCGTCCCAGCGGCTTTTCCAATAACACGGGCCGGCCGCAGCCAGCCATTCGGCACGCAAACTCCACAGCCGTCTCATGGGGGCATGCGATCACCGTGAGGTCTGCAGGCGAATTCAAAAAATGCTCCAAATCAGAGTCAGGATAAAAACCGTATCGCTCCGCATACTCCGACAGCTTCGTCTGAAACGGATCATAGACAGCACCCAGTCTCACGGAAAGCCCCCTAGCCTGCAGCTTGGCCACAGCCTTCATTCTCTCCTGCCCGATCAAACCAGCACCAAGAATATTGACTGTTTTCATGGAACACGCCTGAGAAAAAACTGATCTTCTGACAACTTTCGAGACCCTTCCAAGACAGCACGCCATTCATCACGAACATGAACGTACCGACCGTTTAGGGCCATGGTTGTGGCTTGAACATAGGAGGCGACAAACTCGACAGGCTCGTCCATCGCCGTCTTCGTTTTCACCTCGCCGCCGGACGCGATCACCTTCGCAAGCATGGGCGTATCCACAGCGCCAGGCGCCACACACACGAAGGAAACACCTGACGCGAGACCGTAGGTGGCTGCCAGATTTTCCACCAGTCGCACCGTGCTCACCTTACTCAAAGCATACCCTGGAAAAGAAGGGAACGCATATGCCGCCCCCCCGCCCGCGAAAAAGACAACCCTCCCAAACTTAGATTTAAGCATCTCCGGCAGACATGCTTGCAGAACTGCCAGGTTGCCTGTCACATTGACTCGAAACACCCGCTCAAACTCCGCTGCATCCACCCGGCCCGCGACTGTATCAAGCGTCGAGGCCGCGAGTACGACCCCCCACCGTGCGGCAGACTTTGAAGCAACGCGCGCCGACAACTCTTCATGGATGCGTGCATGGTCCTCAAGATCACAGGGGAAAACCTCGGCTTCTCCTCCGATCTCAAGCACGAGACGTCGTGTGACTTCAGTCGATGCCGGCCGGCCCGCCAGAATCATTCCCACGCCTTCCCTCGCGAGCCTCAGCGCTATTGCACGCCCGATACCGCTTCCAGCGCCAGTCAACAATACATGGTCGATCATTGAAACAATCCAGAAGACTCGTTTTCAAGCATCCCGCGAATGGAAGCCCTCATTGCTTCTCGAGATGAAAGCTCAGGAGTCCATCCAAACGACATCATCTTATTTGCGGTAAACCGAATTCGAGGAACATCACCCGCCCAACCGCGATCTGAATTTCCGTACCGAATCTCCACGTTGGTTAACTGCATCTCAGCGATGACCATCTCTGCAATTTCGCGCACGGTTAAAGCATCCTGTGTGGTCAGATTAAAATAATCATAGGGCTTGGGAAACACGGCCACAAAGTGCAAGAGCGCGGCTATCACATCATTGACATGAATATAGGACTTTGTCTGACTTCCATTACCCATCACCTCAAGTAGCGACGGATTTTTCCGAAGCCTTCGAATAAAGTCAAAAGCGACACCATGCGTTTGATGAGGACCCACAACATTTGCAAATCGAAACGTGAGCCCTCGGAGACCAAACATGGAACAGTAAGCGCTCAAGAGTGTTTCTCCAGCAGCCTTACTCGCTGCATACGTGGAGGTTGGCTGGGGGCTGAAGTCGTCTTCATCAAACACCTTTTGTGCATCGTCACCAAAGACGCCGCTGCCACTTGCGTATACCACCTTGCGCACACCCGCGAGACGCGCGGCCTCGAAGATATTCTGGGACAGCAAAGTCCCCTGATAAAAATCAATGGTGGGTTCTGTGGCTGCCTTCGCGATGTCAGGATTGGAGGCGAAGTGGAACAGTAATTCCGCCCCCTGCATGGCGTTTTGCAAGGCTCCAGAATCAGCCGCGTCACCCTCAATGATTCTCAAACGTCCGCTGCAAAGGGAAGCCTCCAAATGCCAGTGCCGGCCAGAGGAAAAATTGTCGAAAACCACCACGTCCGCCGCCGGATCAGACAGAAGATTTTTCACGCAGCAAGACCCAATAAACCCCGCCCCTCCCACAACAACGACTTTCATGAAATTTGAATATCAGGTTTGCGCGCGACGATCACCAACTGCGGACCGAAGCTTTTTGACGAACACTTGAGGAAAATGCCGACGATCCGGCAGGCGAGTCGGAAGAGTAACGACGGTTCCTCGTGAGAGGCAAGTTCCTTGGCAACGCGATTCATAAACATGGACGCTGCGACTTTTTGGAGAGTCAGGGCCGGCCATCCCGCCTCTTGTTTGCGGAGGATTTGAAACCCCTTGGCTGCTGTCTCCGCTGCGAGTTCTCCGATGTTGTAATGTCTTAAATGACCGAGAAGCTCTATGTCGTGTCGCCGCCTTTTACCGCCCTGCGTTGTGAGGATGAAAAGTCCGCCCGGCCTTAAAAGACGATGTGCTATGTCAAACACCGGAGTGTAATCGGGCATGTGTTCAATCACTTCAGAACATGTGACAACATCAGCCTGAATCTCGAGTGGAAACTGTTTGGCGAGCTGGAGATCTGCCTGTTGAAACTCGGCGAAGGGAAGCCGTTTCTTATTGTGCTGAATGATCGCCGCGGAACCGTCAACGCCCAAGAGGCGAGTGCCGAATCCTCGATGATGAAAATAAGACAGCAGTGAGCCATTACCACACCCCAAATCGACGATTGTTTGGTGCTGCTGCTTATCTCTTGCCACTAAGTCAGCGATCAGATCATAGCGATACAAGTTGGCTGGATGCAGGGAGGCGCTCGCGGAAAACCGCTCCCAAAACTCTTCGGATTCGTGGACAGCTGACTGCGTCTGTTTGGGGTCGCCCATAAAAATACATCACCCGTGCTTCTCTGAGCCTCTTTCAAAGCCCTCTGCGTGTTCCACAATAAATTTCGGGCGCTGCCGCACCTCCTCGTAGATGCGTCCGACATACTCACCAAGAATTCCAACGCTGATGAGCTGGATTCCTCCCATCAACAACACGAGAATAACGATCGTCGGGTTGCCAACTGGAAAGGGAAATCCAAGTAACTTCAGTCCTAAATAGGCAAGCGCCAAAAGGAGCGATAAACCCGCGATGCCAAATCCCATCTGCGTGCTGAGCGTGAGCGCGTAGGTTGAGAAACAGAAAACCCCGTTGAAACCTATCCTTAAGGAACCTAGGAACCGGTTATAATTGCCCTCCCCATGGAGTCTCGTCGGCCTGTCGAACACAATGATGTCCTTTTTAAAACCCACCACCGCCACGAGACCCCGCAGAAAGCCGTGACATTCTTTCAGGCGTAAAACTTCCTCCACCACACGCCGGCTCATGAGCCGAAACTCACCGGTGTTTGGAGGAATCTCCACTTCGGAAATTCGCTGTATAACCGCATAACCCGCGCGCGTGATCAGTCTCTTGAGCCAGGTTTCACCATCTCTTGTGCGGCGCTGCGCCAAGACAACATCAAAGCCATTTTGCCAGCGAGCGACCATTTCGACTACAAGCTCCGGTGGATCCTGCATGTCAACGTCCATCACAATGACGGCGGCACCCCGCGAGTATTGCAACCCGGCCAGGATGGCCATCGGTTGGCCAAAGCGCCGCGAAAACTTCAGCATCTTAACCCGGTGGTCTTTGTGCCGCTGCTCCAAAATGACTTGCTCGGTTCTGTCTGGGGAGGGATCGAGTGCAAAGATAACCTCATACTCCTTCGTGACCGTCTCGAGAATCGGAGTCATGAGCCCCAAAAACTCAGGTACATTCTTCTCTTCTCTGAAGACTGGGACGACTATCGATAGTTGAGGGGCGATCGCAGGCGAATGCACGCTTAGGGAGTTTATAGGGTATACTTGAGCTGGCGCCAGAAGCGCTTGTTTATCGCGTAACCTTCAAAACTAGGAACAGCGCAAGCAACAGGCAAGTCAACCTTTGTTGAACCTTAACCGAATGAAGGAAATTCCACAACTACCGCCTCAAATGACTCCCTTCCAGTTCCGTTATTTGGACAAACTAGCCTCCGAAATCGTCAAAGGAGCTCAGGTCTGAAACAACCCTAGAACCCTGAGCTGATGGGAAATAGCTCATTCGAGGCATCCCTTGGGAGGACATGTACTCGTCGAGTTCCCTGCTTGGGTTTGTCGAATACAGCAGCAAAAAACCACCGCCGCCGGCACCGATAATTTTCCCCCCAAGGACTCCAAATCGTTTTTTGACCTCCTCGTAAAGATCATCTACCGATGAGATACTGACGTTGGCAGAGAGCTTACGCTTGACCAACCAATGTTGATCGGTAAGTTGCGCGAACAGGTCGAGGTCTCGATCCATGAACGCTTTCTCAATCCTCATTCCAAGCTCCTTAATTTCCAGCAGGTTCTCGACAACCGCATTGCGCCCCGCGGTTGGCGTTTTGCGGGCGTTTGCATCCTGTAACTTTAAAATGGAAGAGGCTGACCGCTGGAGGCCAGTGTAATAAATCCGGCACTTTGCCACCAGTTCATTCGCGGTGACAGCATCGACAGCCACAGGCCTTGTTTTGACACGCCCATCGCGTTCGATTTCAAGAACTTGAAACCCACCGAGTGCCGCAATATACTGGTCTTGTTTTCCAACGGGTTCCTTGAGGAGATTCATTTCAATGTGGCACGCCTCTTCTGCGATGGCGTGCATGGAAACAATGTCATTCTTGTAGGCGTGAATGGCCGTCAAAAGCCCGACAAGATACGAGCCAGACGAACCCAAGCCAGCTTTTCCGGGCATATCCGCGATGCTCGTAAGCTCGAGATTTTGATCCAAATTGTGGAGTTTTAAAGCCTCTCGGGCAAGAGGATGCTTGATTTCAGCCAGTGTGTCCACCGTCTCCACCTGGCTGTACCGGATCACGATTTTTTTGTCCGCCACCGAGCGCCTGTTCAAGCAAATGAACATGTACTTGTTGATCGCCATGGTGAATACAAACCCGCCGTGCTGCTCGTAGAAGGAAGGCAAATCCGTCCCGCCGCCGCCAAGGGTGATTCGAAAGGGAGTACGTGTAATAATCATTGCGGGGAGAATGTTATGCTATTTTAAAGCCGCTTTTTTGCGCGTCACTGTAGAACATTTTTACGGTATCCAGCGAGAGTTCCTCCAGGTTCATTCCAAACTTGGACGCCTTCGTCAAAAGTTCCGGCGTCATCGTAATCACGTGGCATCCCATCTTTTCCGCCTGCATCAAATTGAAAACCTCGCGCGGACTTGCCCACAAAAGCTCTGCTTTCGGTTTGGGACGAACCATCTCCAAGGCAGCCTGCATCAAAGGGAGAGGATCGCGGCCGGTATCGGCAATGCGCCCCGCAAATACAGAAACGAAGGCGGGCACGTTGGCATCCAACGCCCTGAAAACCTCCTCGACCTGGCGCAAAGATAAAATCGCCGTGACATTCAACTTAATCCCACCCGCGTGCAGCTCCCTGATCAAGGCTGCGGCTGAAGCACGCTTCGTATTGGTGACTGGAATTTTCACGAAGACGTTGGAACCTAACTCCGCGATTTTTTGTGCCTGATACCGCATCTCCTCAAAGTCGTCGCTGAAAACTTCAAAGGAGACAGGAAGGTCTGTCACGATCTTGAGAACCTCTTTGGCAAAGGCGATGTAATTGGTGATGCCAGCCTTTGCCATCAGGGAAGGGTTTGTCGTAAATCCTTTCACCACACCCGCCTGATGAGCTTCCGCGATGGAATCAATATCTGCTCCATCGGAGAAAATTTTGATCTTCAGCTGCTTGAGTGATGGAACTTCACTGGCGTCCATGGGATGAGTCTGATTCATAAATTGCCTCTCTAAACCGCCCTTTCATTTTGCCGCTGCCACCGATTCCCATTTGGTTGCCACCGCCTTGAGATCCGGGTGGGAGACTATCAAATGCCAGACCACTGCATGAAACGCTTCGGTATGGGGGGTCACATGCGTGGCATTGACGGTCGGCACAATCACGCAGGCATCGGCGCACTCAGCTGTATACCCTCCATCTCGGCCGACAATACCTACGACTTTGGCACCCACGTTGGCCGCGTACTTCAGCGCTTCCACCAGATTTGGACTCACATTCTCGAGCAAATTTCCTCCTCCAACAGACAAGATAAAGACAACGTCCCTCGCCTGAAGGCGCGAACCCGCAAGCCAAGCCGCAAAACAACTCGCCCAACCTTCGTCGTTGGTGCGCGCCGTCAGTTCGGACACATTGTCGGTAGGAGCGTATGCCTCGATCAGCGTAATTTTTCGCAAATCATTCACCATGTGCGACGCATTTGCAGCGCTACCCCCGACGCCCAGGGCAAATACTCTTCCTCCCTCAGAACGGCAGTGCCTCAAAACCTCCACCATGCCCGCAATTGCACTCCGGTCCAAGGCGCGGACAATCTGGTGACATTCCTCGAGATAGCTATCAATAAAGTTCATTGGAGAGAGCGTTTCGTTACACATTACTCTTTATCCGCCACGTGCGCGTAGTCAAAGGTCTTATCAAACGATCCTACCTCAACCCTAAACGCAAATTTACGGCCCCAACTTATTGCGGTCTTGTAATTATGCCAAATGACATGTCTATGGGCTCAAATGCAAATCTTTCACTGTGTTTGTTTCGAAAGCCACTGCGTGGAGGCAGCGTGTTTTGCCGCCCGCCCTTTCCCGATAGCCTATGTTTCCTAGACCATTCCAGTAAAACACCGTCGCGCAGCGGTACGTTTAGGACTTCCTCACTTCCCTACTCTATTTATCCCTGAATCAGAAATCTGATTTGAGCCGCAAACACGAAAGCGATTTTGGATGGACGAATCCATGTGAGTTGCGCGGACATACGCCGCGCTGCACCGCCGGTGCTGAGGCACCGTATTCTTACGAATTTTGCAGCCGACTCTGAGGGCCTTACTCCTCTTGATATCGTGCAGAAGCTTTTGGAAGAGGTGCCTGAACCTGGAGCGGAAGCGTACGCAGGGAAACCAAACCACTGACGAACGGCCCCACGCTTAAGGAGCGTCCTATGGCACGCGCCGTTTTCCGGTTTGCAAGCCCGAATCATGGTTAATGGAGTCATGGCGAAGGTTGTGCTTTTGAGGTTTTTAGATTAGAACGGCCTCGGTACATGCGCGGGGCCGTTTTTATTTTTTTCTGCAATTGCGTCTTGGCCCACTGTTGGGCCGCGACGCCTTTCCCCGCACGGCCAGTTCAAACCACAGACCAAGCGCGCCAACTCTTGGTGCAAGGCGGTACGTTTTCTCAAAGGGTCGCTGTACTGCGAATGGCAGGAGAGATTAGGGAGACACTTCTTAAAGGACTTTTTCTCCCTCTTGAAAGTTACCCCGTCGCGCGACCGCTGCTATTCGTGCTCAACCCAGTACATCCGGCGGAAGTCCCTGCAAGCTTTCAAGTGATGGAGGATCCCGGGGGGGTGAAATTACAGGTGCGTCTTTCGCCACCTTCGGAGCAGATCGTATCGCAGTTGAGTGTTGCCTCACCCGGAGAGGAGATTCTACCCCAGTTGGAGCGCACAATTTTGGCGGCTCTGATGACGGAGCTGTCTCTGCGTCCCTCGAAGCGATTGGACGCGCGCGCTGATCCCTCGCATGACGTGATCCTCTCCCCTCCTCGTTGGTTGATGGATGCCCTGCTGCATAAGCATCATCATCCAGAGGCTCATTTTTTTCCCGCAAGATTGAGAGGCATTTTTGAGACCAACAGAATCCCGTCGCCGCAGCTGCTTCTGGCCCGGCCGGAGAATGATATTAGAGCATCTACAGACGAGGAGGTGGATCTCGCCCGTTGCCTGCTCTGGATGTTGAGCAATCGGCCCGAGAGTCGTTCCGGCCTGCGTGATGTGCTCAAGACAGACTTCACGCGAGCACCAGTTCAAAGCCTCCAGAAAATTTTTCCATCTCTCGGTAACACGCCTGCTGCATTGCAGAAGGAGTGGACCTTGGCCATCGCCGCTTACGGTACGCAGGATGAAATTCGCGCTTTGGACGGACGCAAGACTCAAAGTGAGATTGAGCGTCTTCTAGAGTTGGATTTAGCCGAAATCGAAACAGGAAAGCACCTCACATTTCCCCTTGAGCAATTTTCGGATTTTCTGCGAATGTCGGGAGCGCGGGGCGTCTTGATGGCGCGACAGCTCGAATGGATGGCACTTTTGGAAAGAGGCCATTTTTTGTACTCAGCCGTCATTGAAACATACGCGAACATATGCGGCGAATTAGCGAGAGGCAAAACAGCGGGGATAGCGAAGCGACTTCGCGAGGCGACGCTTGAACGCGAAAGTGTATCGGCGCGCTTGAGTCGCATTCACGACTATGTGAACTGGTACCAAGCGGTCGCGGCACCGCGTCAAAACTCATTGAAAATCAAGGAATTCTACCGGATTCTGGATGAGAAGCCACGGGTTTCAGAAGCTGTCAGCCGGGCGCTCGACAAGGCAGAAACTCAACTGCGTGAACACGGCGAACAGGAAGACATTCTACGCGTGATTGAGGATGTGCGCCGGCGCAGAAGGGAAGGGAATCCGCCCTGATTCCGTCTTGTCCGTGCGGTTTCCTTGGTGTGATAAGACCTGGTATCTTCGAGCCTATTCCAGCCGCCAGTGAGCCTGTCGGAGAACGGCCAGTTTGGGCTCTTTCATGCTTTCATACCAGACTGTTAAGAAGCTTCCGTCGGACAACTCAACAGTGCTCGGATACCCTAGGTCGCCACCGATGCCATCAGCGGAAATGGTCATTGGCTCGCCCCATGTTTTGCCGTTGTCCGTACTGATTCGGGCCTGGTTTCCAAAGGGGATACGCCGGTGACCATAGGTCATGAGCAGGCGACCATCCCTGAGTTTAAGCAGATGCGAGGGCATGCCCCAGACGCCGATCGAATGGGGTTCAGACCAAGTTTTTCCGCCGTCCTTGGATTCAGCTTGGAGGGTTTCAAGAGCGTTGCTGGTGTTGTGGTTGCGGATTTGAACGAGAAGCGTGCCGTCCTCTGCTTCCACGAGATGTAGTTCGTGGTACCCGCGGGCCGCTCCATCGCCCTCGCGTGTGGGGATCGGTGCCAGCCAGTTCCACGTTTGGCCGTCATCGAGGGACTCACTGACACCAATTTCATTCTCCGCTGTCCACAGCTTTTTTCCGGCGTAAAGAAGTCGCCCATCTTTGAGCTGAACCGGACCATGCGGGCTGTTGACAACCGACGGGACAGGCGAAGACCAAGTCAGGCCTCCATTCACGGAGCGCAACACCCACTCTCCAAGCTGAGAGCGGCGAACCTCGGAAGGCAGTTGGTTTTGTGTCGCCTTCCAGAGCGCTATTTTTTCCGCTGGCCAGGAATGATCCCTTTCCGCTTTTTCAAGCAGCGGCTCGTAGGCAAGGGAGGTGAATGTGCTGACAATTAAAGTCCCTTTCGCCGTTTCCAAGATGCCGCAATCCCTGTCGTCCATCGGGCTGTCGTGCAGAACACGCGCGCGCGACCAGGATTTTCCATCGTCTTTAGAGGTCATCGCCGCGACTTGTCCGAAGGGGCAGATATGGCCGGCGCGCCCCCCAGAGTAGGCAACCCAAAGCTCGCCATTTTCACGACGCATCAAGGTCGGCCACCCATGATAAAACCAGGGATCTTGTGATATTACCCTTGTTTCCAAAACTTTTGCTTTAGTTGGGTCCGCTGCCTCAAGGAGATTCGGTTGCGCGCAAGCTAGAAACAGAAAAAGCGCCAAGAGTAGTTTCATATTCTGTAGGGGGGTAAGAGAGCCAAAAAACAAGCCGTGCACCAAGACCGTTAAGCACGAAGAGCGGCGGCGAGGCCTTCCACAGGCAAAAGACGTTCTTCGCGTGTGGCGAGAGTTTTAACTTTCACCGAAGGCCACTCGGCGCCCACAACCACGGCAAATTCAGCACCAAGGGTTTCGGCCGCTTGAAACTGTTTCCCAACCTTTGTGGAGGCAAGCGAATAGTCGGTCCGAAGACCCGCATTGCGAAGAGTCTGAATCAGGCCAAGCGCCTCGGTGCGGCGAGTGTCGTCTGCAATGATGACGTAAATTTCCGCCGGCCTGCGTTTGGCAAGCCAGGCGTCACGCATTGCTTTGGCAGCGGGGATTTCGTCGAGCATGTTTGCCAGTACAACGTCGCCCATGCCGAAACCCAGCGCTGGCATTTTAACCTTTCCATCGCTCATGAGCTCCAGCAGGCCATCGTAGCGCCCCCCGCCCGCAAGCGCGCGTTCTTTACCGCCGCGGTCAAAGACCTCAAAAACCAGACCCGTATAATACGCTAACCCGCGGACGATGGTGAGATCGACTTGAACAAAATCTGAAAGACCGCGTGCCGCAAGATCTGCCAGTATTCCTTGAAGCTTTGTTGTCTCCAAAGAAGGGTTTGCAATAAAGGCCCTGACGGCGCCGAGTTCGATACCGAAGTCGGCGAGTTTCCGGACGCTTTCGGCTTCGGAGGTGCGTTCTAACTTGTCGACAAGGCCGAGAAACTCAAGAACACGCTCTTGCGGTACTCCCTTGCCTAAAGCGAATTGCATCCAAGCGTCGCGGTCGCTCAGGCGGACTACAAAATCCTGCGGGCCCAGCCCAAACCCGCGGAGGACATCAATCACGAGAGCCAGCAACTCAGCGTCAGCGGCGGGCGATGCATCTCCAAGAATATCGCAATTCAATTGGATGAATTCTCGAAGGCGTCCGCGCTGCTGTTTTTCGTAACGAAAAAACGTCGGAGCGCAAAACCATTTCAGTGGTTTTTTAAAATCCCGCTCTCGGGCTGCGACCATTCGGGCCAGGGTAGGCGTCATTTCCGGACGCAGAGCGACATGGCGTTCACCCTTGTCGACAAAGTCGAAAAGTTGTCCAACGAGTTCCCCTCCGCTTTTCTTTTTGTACAACTCGACGGGTTCCAGAGCGGGGCCGTCGTACTCTAAAAAGCCATACCGTGCAGCGACTTCACGCCAGATAGAGAGCGTGTAATTGCGAAGTGAACAATCCTCTGGATAAAAATCGCGGAAGCCAGGAAGCAGCTGCATAGGGGTGAAAATGGATGGGAACGTGGTGGATTAAAGGGTGCCGGCGCCCTCGAGCTCAATGCCGAGAATACTGCGTTGGGCTTTGATAAGTTGTTGGGCACCCTGTCTGCCCAAAGCGAGGAGCAAATCTAACTGCTGTGGTGAAAACACCGCTTCCTCACCGGAGCTTTGGACTTCCACGTACTGTCCGGCCTCGGTCATGACGAGATTCATATCAACCTCTGCAGCATGATCTTCAGGATAGTCCAGATCCAGCAGGGGCTCGCCGCGGACGATGCCGACACTGACCGCGGAGACAAGCTGGCGGATGGGGAGGCGAGGCAGTTTGCGCTCTTCAACGAGGCGACGACAGGCGAGAAAGGCGGCGACACATGCGCCCGTAATCGAGGCGGTGCGGGTTCCGCCGTCAGCCTGAAGCACATCGCAGTCAATCCAGAGAGTCCGCTGGCCGAGGGCAGGAAGATCAACGGCGGCGCGGAGCGCTCTGCCGATGAGCCTTTGAATTTCGATGCTCCGGCCGTCCTGTTTTCCCCTGGAGGCGTCACGTGCTTTGCGAGAGAGGGTGGAATACGGAAGCATGGAGTATTCGGCAGTCAACCAACCGCCTGCCACATTTTGTTCCTTCATCCAACGCGGTACGGCGTCTTCGAGCATGGCGCTGCAGATGACACGGGTGTTGCCAAAGGCGACAAGAACAGAACCGGATGCGTGCGGGGCGATTCCCAAGGTAAAAGAGATGGGGCGAAGTTGGTCGGCTTGGCGGCCGTCATGACGTGTCATCCGGCAATGTTCCTTGGGAGTGGGGAAGGAAACAATCTTTGATTGTATGGTGTGCTGAGCACGGGCCTTTCTTGGCAAGGAATCACGGCAGCCAGAGAGGTAGCGCGGGTCCCAGACATTCGGCGGGCACAGGGCGCTCAGGAAGCGAACAATTTTGTTGAACGAACTCGCGGCCAGTCTGTCAGACAAAATAGAAAGCCATGAGTCAAGCTGCTGTTTCTTTCTATCCGAAGATAGTGTTGCGGGAGGAACCCTCGCATTCACGGCTTCCGTCTGATGTGATCCCTGTTATGGGGATAGTGTGCGGAGACGCAGAAGTCATGTCAGAAGAACAAAAGGATCTGAACCAGACGCTCAAAGGAACACTCAAGGCAGCGCTTGAGACAGACGGGCATTTAGAGGATGTCCAGTTGGTCAGCCGTGCCCAAGCAGGTGAAGGCAATGCTTTCGATGCGTTAGTGCTTAAGCACACGCAAAGATTGTACGGGCTGGTTTATCACATGACGTCCAATCACGATGATACAAATGATTTGCTTCAGGATATCTGGAGCAAGGTGTACCGGTCTCTGGCGGGGTTTCGCGGGGCGTCGCGCTTCACCACTTGGGTGCACTCGATAGCGGTAAATATGACGATTAATTTTGTCAAACGCCGCGCCCGGAGGCGCTCTGTCAGTTTTGAAGAAGCTCTTCCGCGCGAGGAAGGGGACCTTGGTTTTGAGGAGATGTTGTTGGTCAGTTCCCAGACGCCCCGAACTGAAGCGAGCCTCGGGGAACTGCAGAGGCACCTCACGGCGGCATTGGAGCAGTTAACCCCGGAACACCGTGCGGTGGTGACCATGTTTGATATTCAAGGGATGGCACATGCTGAGATCTCGAAAGTTTTGGGGGTATCTGAGGGGACAGTTCGATCGCGGCTATTTTACGCTCACCGGCAACTTCAAAGTTATCTGGGCGAATTTCACACTCAAAGAAACGAGAAATGAACGAGGAACAATTACAAAAGCTCCTCAGAGCGAGGGCGGAAGTCAGGATCCCTGCGGATTACGAGCAAAAGCTTCTGGAGTCTTTGCACGAGCGCCAGCGGTCCGTTTTATTGCAAAAATCACTTTGGCAGATTGCCGTGGAGCGGCTTGAAACGCATCTGTGCGAGCACAGTTTGAGTACCCCAAGATACGTTTTGGGTCTGGCTGCTGCCTTTGCTGTGGGTTTGGCTGCGATTGTTTTGCTTAAACCTGCCCCAGGCGGGCCAGTGATGGCACAAAAAAAGGGGGGGGTTCCGTCAACGATGTCGCCACCTGTGGATACTCAGGCAGTCAATTACGAGAAGCCGTCGAAGTAGGCCGGGGGGATGGCCGGGGCCCGAAGCAAGGCGGTTTCCATTGCCTACGAGGTTTTTGGGCCTGCGCCAAAACGGCGGACTCGCCGATTTTTGGCGAAAGCGCCAATTGCTTAAGGCTTTTTCTCCACTCTTTTCGTAGAGAAGGATGGAGGCTGCCAGCGACGAGGGATTAGGCGGGAAAGCGCCTGCGGCAAGGCGCTCGGACGGAAAAGCAACGCGCTCGGACGGAAATGAAAGAGTTGTAAAAAGGGGTTTTAGTTTTTTTGGCGTGCCGTCAACGGCCCCCTTGCGTGTCTCTCGGAGGCTGGGTCATGAAACAAATGGAGGTCACTAAAAATGAATATCGAGTTTAACGCATATAGCTGTAACAGTTCCCGCGAGGAAAAGCCGGATCCGAAGTCTCTATCAGAAGCAGTTAAACCCCGTGGGTTTTTCTTTTCGGGAAGCCGGATGTTTTGGAAGGCCGGACTGGAGAGGCCGTTTTATGCATGCCTTGCAGGCGCACTCGCCGTGAACCTGCTCAGTGGCTGTGCAAACTGTGGCGGTTGCCACTCGGGCGGGGGGAGCCACTCGGGTTGCATGAACGACGGAAGCCGGAGCGGCGCCAACTCCGGCGCTCCAGATGCAGGCGGGGGAGTGTGCTGCTCGAAAACCAGTGAGAGCGGTTACAAGAAATAGGCGCTCTCACAAGGGCGCTCTCACAAGGGCGGGGCGCACAGTCGGGACAACGGCAGGAAGGAAGAAGACTGAGGAATACGCCAGTGTGAACGTCAGTCTGGGTGGGCGCCAAAATGTCCCCGTGACGGGGGGCGAGAGGGATGGAGATGGCAGAAGGGAATTTTTTACAAGCGGCGGAATCGTTGGTACATCGGTGCTCGAAAGTTCTCTTGGTTTGCCCTGGAGGCAGAATCGCCTTCGGCGCGGATCGAAACCGCAGCTTGGGGGGGCTGGAGGCTTGGCTTGAAGCAGACGGGACTGGGCGCGATGATGTGGTTCTGACTCACGTGTACCGAACCCGTTAAACCCATTCCGCTATGTTCAAATCTGGCTCTTTCGCTCCTCCTCTCTCTCCGAGTGCAACCCGTGTGCTGCTTCTGGGCTCCGGCGAGATTGGCAAGGAGGTCGCCATTGAATTGCAGCGCCTGGGCTGCGAGGTGGTGGCGTGCGACCGCTATGCGGGCGCGCCTGCGATGCAGGTGGCCCACCGGAGTCATGTTTTTTCCATGCTCGACGGGGAACGGCTTCGCGAGGTCATCGCGCTGGAAAAACCCGACTTGGTGGTTCCGGAGATCGAAGCCATTGCGACCGATGTTTTAGTCGCGCTGGAGGCGAAGGGGTTGCGAGTTGTCCCGACGGCAATGGCGGCGAAGCTTACCATGAACAGAGAGGGCGTGCGGCGACTGGCAGCGGAGGAGCTCGATTTACCGACTTCTCCTTACCGGTTTGTAGCCACGGAGGCCGAAGCGCTCGAGGCGGCCGAAGCGCTGGGGTTTCCCTGCGTGCTCAAGCCGCTCATGTCCTCCAGCGGCCACGGGCAAAGCCTCGTGCGAGGGAGCGCGCAAATGAATGAAGCGTGGAAGTACGCTCAAAGCGGGGCGCGCGCTGGAGCGGGACGTTGTATAGTGGAAGGCTTTGTGGCGTTTGATTACGAAATCACAGTCCTGACGGTTTCCGCCGTGAATGGAATCTTTTGTTGTCCGCCAGTGGGGCATGTCCAGATTGACGGGGACTACCGAGAAAGTTGGCAGCCTTGCCCGATGTCCAACACAGCGTGGGAGGAAGCTCAGAGAATCGCGCGAAAAATCGTTGTAAACCTCGGCGGCTGGGGTCTCTTTGGCGTGGAATGCTTCGTAAAGGGTGACGACGTGATTTTCAGTGAAGTCAGTCCACGTCCACACGATACTGGGATGGTGACCCTTGGGAGCCAGATTCTCTCGGAGTTTGCCTTGCACGCTCGCTCGATTCTCGGACTTCCAATCCCGGAAATACGGCTCCTTGGCCCCGCCCACAGTGTTGCCTTGCTTGGACACCTTGACGGTGTACCGATCATCTCCGGCGTAGAGAAGGCGCTTGCCGTGGCGGAAAGTCAGCTTCGCCTGTTCGGCAAACCCGAGTGCCATGGTCACAGAAGGCTGGGTGTCGCCATTGCCTCGGGAGAAACCCCTGATTTAGCGCGTGAGCGCGCTCGGGCCATGGCGGCGTGCATCCAAATCACGGCGCTCGAATGAGAAAACAACCGGACACTCTTTTGTCGGGGGGGGGGCTCTAGGAATACGGGGTCCGCTTGCGAGCGTGGTTCAAGGCTAAGCGGAGTCTCACGGGGTCGTTTCTTCCGGAGCCCCTGATGGCCTTGCGGAGGTCCCAGACCGAGCGCCCGCTCCTTGGCCAGGCGCTGAACCGAAGCGCGCGCGCGGTTCGCAGATCCACTCCTGTGCTCAAAAGCTGCATCGTGTATCCCTGTGCGGTATTTTCTCGGCCGTGGCTTCCGCGGCGGAATTCCTTGATAGATAGAGTAGGGAGACGAGGATGGTTTGCGGCCACACCCACTCCTTGTCCTCCTCTCCCCCTCATCGAACCGGACGGGCGGATTTCCCGCATCCGGCTCTCGGAGGCTGTTCTCCGGTTTGCTTCATTTGCATTGCCGTGTGGCGTTCGTGGGAAAACGAGTCAGGCCGTATTGCTCATGCAGGCG
>CANJPY010000104.1 GCA_947476255.1 Chthoniobacteraceae bacterium
GGCTAATATTCCTGATTCGGAATGGTGGTTGGATTCATCCGGCGGCTTCCCAAAGTTTTAGCAGGCGGAGCGACACCACCGGTCATCACACCACAAAACAAGGCATCCCTTTGGGATGCGTGTTTGTGGGGCTGGAAGATACCGGTGGTGTCGCTACGCTCAACCGGCCGGCTAATGACTGGGAACCCTCCGGGTTGAGGCAGTTTCGCGGTCCATGGGAAAGTGAGCACATGGGGAAGACAGTCCTGTCTTCCCCGGCTTTGGAGACAGCGCACGGAGGCTCACCCAGTGGGTGAGGGCCAAAAGAGGTTTTCTTGATATACAGCAATCTCTTCCGCATAGATTTACATCAAGCGTGCCGCGCTTTCATTGCCGCATTTAGGTTTATCAGGGTAAGTTCGTGTGTTCCGGAGCGCAAAATTTACCATCCCGCTGCCCTCGTAGAGTCGCGGATCGCTCCGCCATTGCCGTTTTTAGGCGTTTTGTTTACCGGTGACGCTCAAGGCGGTTGCGTCGGTGTGCCAGCGGACTGACGCCACGCGCCGTGCTTGAGAAGTTTGCTGCCATCCAGATATTGGGCGTCCACCTGCCCACGACCGAGGGGAGTGAAATCGTGCTGAGCCGCTACACGCAGCCAGAGCGGGACGTCTGTCTTTTATTGGATCAACTGAATCTGACGCTTCCGGAGCAAGCTCCTCCTAACATCCACAGGCCTCAAAAGCTTGAATTGGAAAACGGTGGAGTGCCGACCTTTTAAAACCGACTGCTGAAAATGAGGCGTTTAGATATTTTTGCCACCGCCGGTCCGCGAAGCAGGGTTAAGGCCCCACCGCGCCGCCCGAAGGAACGTCCTTCGAGCGAAACCAAGAACCTGTAGCAGAGCATCTTGCGGAAAACCCCAACAGGTTCCTTGTGGAGCGTATCCACTATTGCGGTGGTACATAACCGGGATCACCCGGCTTTTTCTTTTGCCCGGGTTGTGCCGGGCCACCCGCTGGAACGGTACCCAGCGAAGCACCACTGCCAGAGGGCACAGAGTTTGCGGCCGGCGCATTTCCCCGCGCGGGCGTTCCACCAGCGCCTCCGCTCTGGGGCGGAGGCCCGCCGAAAGAACCCCTCTGCACCATAGGCGCCTGCGCTGGAGCAGGGGCCTGAGGTACCGACTGCGGTGCAGGAACCACGGTTGAGCGCGCCCCACTCATTGGCACCTGCTGGGGAGCAGGCGCGCCAGTCCCAAAATTGGGCCTCTGCGGCGCAGCATTTTGCGTTGAGGGAAAACCAGACTGACGAGGCGCCGGTGGCACTCCCTGCGCGGATGGCGCTCCGGAAAAGCTCGGATTGGGATTCCCCAAGCCTGTTGGATTCCCCCCCCCCGTTGCATTGCCCGGAGTGCCATTGCCTCCCTTTCCGGAGAATGGCGAGGGACGCCCCCCCGGCACTCCATTGGTGGCTTCCACTGTGCCTCCGGGCGAAATGGGTTGGGAATAAGGCTCCGTCCGTTTTTTTTGACTCTGCGGGGCACCTCCAGCAGCCGTACTCAAACCTGCCCCCCCTCCAGTGGTTGGCTCACCCATTGGCGCTCGCGAACTGTCCCTCGGTGGTCGCAGTCCTCCAGTGTTCGAGACGTTTCCAGAGGGCGCCCCGGGTTCAAACGGCAGCTCCTTTGTCCCCCCAGGCCCATTGGTTCCTCCTTTGGGCTGGATGGGCTGGATGGGCTGGAGGCGCTTTACCCCGAGCTGATTTTGAGTCTCCGAGGGTTGATCTCCGTTGAAAATCGAGCCGCCACCGGCGGCGTTGCCAGCAGCACCCCCTGTGGTACCCACCGCCTTTGGCACCCCCACCGCCTTCGGCACCGCCGAGGGGCGAATGCCTGACTCCGCAAAAGGGGGCGTCTCCCTAGAAACAACCCCCTTCTCTCCAGTCGGCTTTTTGAGGGGTGGGTTTCCCGCGGGTGGCTGCGCCGCCAAATTCCCCGGCCGATTCTCTGGATAAGAAGGATGCTGAGGTCTTTGCGCGCTAGGTGCGGCAATCCCTCCACGAGAAACCACATCAGACACCAGCCCTTGGCGCTCGGAAGCAGACACAGGCTTCACCTTAACTTCGAGAACGGACTGGCCATACGCCTCGGGGTTACGCCGGAGGGCCACCTCCCTTGTTTCCCACTCCTGATTCAAATGCGACCGCAGGCGACCGTTGTCGCTCCCATCCTCGTGCCAGCCTCTGGACACTTCCGTTTCTACAGGACGCAGGTGCCGACCTCGCTGCGAAACGACCACCTCCACGCGCGACGGGGCCGGTAACACCAGCTTCCCCTCGTACACAAAATTATTCACGGTGCCAAAGTTCCCCCCCACGTTCATCGAGTAATAACGCCTCACGTTTTCCTCGCGCGCGACGCGCAGAATAGGCACCTCAACCTCCGCGCGCTCCCGCACCCACCGGTATTCAGGACCGCCACAATAAACCACGTTGTTCCGGGACCAAATGTTCGTCACATTTTCGGTCTTGAGCATGATCGTCAAATTACGGGATGGCCGTAGCAGGACCGTCGTCAGATTGGGGGAACAAAAATCCCGCGCGGAGCAAAACCGATAATACCCAGGCCCAATTTCAGTATGCACGTCCACCCACCCGCTGATGCCCCGCTGCGGATGCCAGGGAACCTCTGGAGGAAGCGGCGCCCAGCCCACATGCTCTCCCCCCCTGCGCCACGAAACCCAAGCCGGCGCCCATTCCGAGCCTGGCACCCAACACCATCCGCCGTTGGTCAGCAGCCAACGGCCGTAATGAAAAACAATGCTACCAAAGGGTTCATGACTCACCCAAGTCCATCCCACGTCCGTATAGGCCCAATAACCGTTGGTATACGGGGCCCAGTCGTCCTCCACATCGGGGTGCCAGCAGGCACCATACCCACGTATGTTCACCCACTCTCCGTAAGGGGTAAGTGCTTCTTCAAAAAATGAGAAGTCTGCCTCCTGTGCGCGAGCCGCCTGGGACAGGCAGGCAGGCGCTACCAATACTGTGATTGACGCAGCACAAAGCCATTGACGCATATTTTTTGGTGGGAACAGGGTTTAAAAACCGTCTCAAGGCCCAAAATAACGGAAAACCAGCAGTTTGCAATGCAAGACGGAACGCCTGCACAAGACCGGAATGCAGGCCTGAGATTCTAAAAATCAACGGCGCCCCAAAAAACAGAGTTGCACTCCTCCCTGAACTCTCTACTCTCCCTCCCCCCATGCCTAAGTCCATTGCACGTCGTAAGACAAAAAAAGCCGTGGCTAAGCGGTTCAAGTTGACCGCCTCGGGCAAGTTGCTGCGCCGTAAACCAGGTCTGCGTCACTTGGCCTCTTCCAAGAGTGCCAAGCGGAAGCGGAATCTGGGTAAGGCCGGCCTCGTGCACGAGACCATAGCGCCTCGCATCCGGGAATGCATGCCCTTCGCCTAGGCGAAGCGGTTGCTCCCCTTGCTGGCATTATGAAAGCCATCCGTCCCAAGCGCCTGCCCGGCTCTCCCTGTTATACAGGCCACGCCGGGTTCCTCAGCAGATGAGGCGCCGGACATTCACAGGAGAAAACAATCTGCTGAAATCAAACAACACTAACTGATCCTATGCCAAGAGCCACAAACGGCCCAGCCAGTCGCTCCCGCCGTAAGAAAACGATCGAGAAAGCCAAGGGCTTTCGCGGACGTCGTTCCAAATTGTTCCGGTACGCCAAAAATGCCGTGATGAAAGCCCAGTACTGGGCCTTCCGCGACCGTAAAACCCGCAAGCGCAACTTCCGGATGCTCTGGCAGCAGCGCATCAACGCCGCGGCCCGCGCCCACGGCCTCACCTACAGCCGCTTTATCGAGGGCTTAAAGGCGTGCGGAATCGACTTGGATCGCAAAGTTCTTTCTGATATCGCCATTAAGGACGAAGGCGCATTCAAAGTCTTGGTGGCCAAAGCCCAAGTGGCTCTCGCTTCCAAGCCGGGAGTGCCCAAGGCTGCCCACGCAGCATAACGCTTTCCCTCCCAACCTACAAACGCCCCGGAAGCTATTCGAGCTTCCGGGGCGTTTGCCTTTTCGGGAGATGCCCTGTTTTGAACGCGCAGCTCCGTTTGCGCGTTGTTAAGTATTCACGAGAAAGAAACTCGGTACGCGCCACCGATCTGGCACAGGATGGCGGCTACGACGGATACTAGAAACGTGAAGTTCAGGTGAGCGGCAGGAGATAACCAACGGTTTTTGAGAAAGCCCCAAACCGTTTCGATCCGGTTCAGCTGCGGACTGTACGGAGGTAGAAAAAACAGCCGCAGCCCCTTGCTTTTCCATTCAGCCCCTGCGTTCGCTCACGAGCCGGGATCTGTGCACCGGGGTCTTGTCCAGACCCAGAACCGTCTTCCTCCGTAAATGCGGTAAGACATCCTCTTCTACGGCGGCGATAAATTCTGCGCTATCACCCCGGCCCTCCTTGATTTGATGCCAAAACAAATCGCCCGAATCGTGCAGAAATCCGATCATGTTGATCCGCTTGCTGTAAGCCTGAGCTGGAATCCCAACCGGCCCTCAAGTTAACCTGCATTTTTACACCCTGCGCTCGGAGCGCCATAACATACTCACCGAGCGCGCCAGTTCTCCAAGCGTCTCCACGGAATTTCCACCCCCGTTCCTCTGCAGTAACCATTAGCAATATAGAAAGATACAAATTGCATAAAGTCGCCGGATACGTTTGCTTGCTTGGTTTTTGAGGATATGTTGGCTCAACGGTTCTGGAATCATCCGCCTTCCCCATGTCACCCCCCCATCAATCTCGAGACAACACCCGCCTTGTTGTTGCGACTCGAAGGCTAAAAAGGCTAAAAAGGCTAAAAAGGCTAAAAGGGCTAAAGGTGTTTATTAAACGTGTAGTCGTGTTCGCCGCCCTTCCTCTGTTGTTCGGATGCGACGGCCCCTCCGCCAATGTCGGGAAGGAGCTCACCAAGAGCTCTGAAATGCTAAAGCTTCTGGAGCCCAAACTGCCGGCCGGCATGCCTCTGGATACCGCCAGAACATACATGATCTCACAAGGGTTCGCCGTGGAGGAAAAGAAGCACGAGATGTTCGCCGGCAAAGGCCCCTTCGACTTTCTCTTTTGCATCCGATCGGATGGCGACCCGCCCATCAAACGACGCTGGGAGGTCGCAGTGATTCACGATTCCAAAGGAGTTTCCGCCCTCTTGTGCCGCACCGCCTTGGTCTACCCTTAAGCCCCCGTTAGCCCCCCCCTTAAGCCGAACCTCAAAGGACGCAAACTTTCACACTTTCGCTCCCATAAGGTCCGACAGACGCAGGTAAAAAGCCCGCTCCCGCTCGTACTGCCCGGGCGCTAGGAACGCGCGAAACTCTTCATTCATCTTCACCCGATCCTGCAGGAGTTTCCAATAGGTCGAAAGGAGGTCCGTCCGCACGACGACAAAACGCCCCTGTTCGGGCATCACAATCTGGTCCTGATGCAGAGTGCTCCACAACAAAAGGCTGTGCACCATCACCTCAATTTCCGGCAAACCTTCGGTCGCGTGCAACCATGCACTCCTGAATTCCTGCGGCGCATCCACCGGCGGAAAAAACGCTGTTTTGGCGATCCCAATTTCGGAAAGACCATCCTTGTTAAAATCCACCTTATAGCCGCCGGGCAGCAACAAATTGTAGGCGCCTTCCAAGGAAAGGCGGTGTGTGTCGATGTGCTCTGCAAGAGCTTGAGCTCGCCGCAGAACCTCCAAATCAGGTTTGGACAAAGACTCAAGAAAGGCGACCGGAGCACTCATCGCCCCGGTGGAATAGGCCTCGTGCAAAATCGCGGCGAACCGCTCTCTGGTTTGAGCGTCCAGCTCCCGCCGATTCTCGAGTTCCACTTCCGTTGCACCAACGGTGGCTTCCAAGGCCGCTTTTTTAAACGCGCCAAAGCCCGCATCTATTTGCTCAAAGGCTTGAAAGCGCTCCTTAAAGGAAGCGAAGAAGGCGGCATCGGGGCTTTCCGCGTCACAAGCGCGAAACAGGGACTGCGGACCCAGCTTGGAGGAGGCAACCACCGGGACGTTCATGAAACTTTTCATACACTCAAAGCAAAAAAACGTTCCCACAGTCAAGCCCGTGAGCCGAACACATCAACGTCTTTCACCCTTTTACAGTGAGTTGACACGTCGCCGATTCCAATGCAACCCCTCCGATACAGCAACCGGAGGGAGAGGGCGATTTCCTGCGCCAGTTCGTCCGCTTCCGGCCCTTGTGCGAGGGCCGGAAGCGGTGCTTTTCTGGATGCGTCACAACTGGGGTGACTTTGTGGAGACGCCTCTGGAGAAGGCTGCAAGGCTTTGTCCTTCATCCCTGTCGCCCATGCCGCCAGCTAGGAGGAGGCTTCATGGAGCGCCTTTTCGATCGCTTCGAGAGTTTCTCCGGTTGCCTTCTGAATCCGGCCGAACAACTCATCACGCTTGCCTTCGACGTATTGAAGGTCTTCATCCGTGAGTTGCGCCCATTTTTGTTTGAGTTTGCCTTTGGTGATGTTCCAGTCGCCCTTGATTTCGAGTTTTGTCATCGTCGTTTGTCCTTGTCGTTTTCTCCCCTTTTTCCTTGGGCATCCACACGCACTGCGGCCGGGACGGCGAGCGGTTTTGTTGATTTGCCCTTGGACACCAGCTTCACGGTACGCGCCGGCTGTGCCTTTCCAATGGGGTAAACACCCCGTTGAGAGCACAAGCCCCCCGAGCGAGTTTGATCCATGCGACACCGGTCCACCTCTCAGGCCAGGCCCGCCATTAGAAAAATGAATTAGAGAAATGAATTAGAGAAATGAATTAGAAAAGCGAAACCCGGCCGGCCGCTCGCTCGCCTCACACTCGTGGAAATCGTGGAAATCGTGGAAATCGTGGAAAATTATGAATATCATTATCATCCTCCTCATTCTTTTACTGCTTGGCGGTGGCGGCTATGGATTTCGTTCTGGCAACCATCTCTTAGGGGGTGTCTCCAGCCTCATCGTGGTCATTCTGGTGATTTTACTCGTGACAGGCCGGCTTTAAACCGCGGGCGCGCTGCAACCCGCAGGGCACGCCACTGGAGCCCTCGCCACGTGTGACGCTGCACCCATTTAATTTTTTTCCCTGTCCTTATCTTTGTCTTTTTCTGCAGGCTTGCCGCGTTCTTTCGGGGTTGGGTGGGTGGGGCGCGGAGCCGCCTGCTGTTCGGGCGGCCGAGCCTCCTCCTGTTTTGGTCTGCTTGGGCTTGGGCTTGGGCTTGGGGGTCGGGGTGGCGGCGGGGTGGGCCGAGCTGCGGGTCTGGGCGCGTCCTCGCCGCGAGTTCCTTGAACGGGGGCCGCCGCCGGCCGTTTATCTCTGCTGGCCTCGTGTGAAACAGGGGGCGGGGAAGGCCTTCCCTCGGGGTGCATTCGAACCTGAGGAGTCAGGCCGGCCCGTTTCTCAGGTGGCGCTGAGGGTGGCGCTGGTGGCGCCTCAGGCTTGCTGTTTTGCTGGATTTTGGAAGGCACGGTTGCAGGCTTTATTTTGCTTTCGAGTGGCTGCAATCGCTGGCCGTCTTTTGTTTTTTCGGCGGCATTCGGCGCCGGCAGGTTTGGTATGTCACGCGTCTCTGTTTTTGGCGGAGCGGGCCTCGAAATCGAGCGTCCATTGGGCGGAGTGGCCGGCGGCTGGCGCGGGACCGCCTGCTTGCTGCCTGGCGGAATGAGATTAGGCAGGCTTTTCTTTGCATCGTCCTCGGAAGGCGGCGAATGTGGCACGGCCAGCGTACGTGGCTCGGCTATTGCTGGGGCTGTAGACTTCTGCGCCGGAAGATTTGAAGAGCCACGCGCCTGCGTTTTTAGAGGGCGAGGAACGTCTTTGGGGCTACCTTTCTGCGCCCCGGGCGGGCCTGCGGCAGAGGCCGGAGCAACGCCTTGCGCCGGTGGCGAGACGAGGGGCTCTGGAATCGGAATCGGTAACGTAGAAGGCCCTGAAGGAGCATGCCTCGCTCCCCCCACAGGTGTTGCAGGTGTTGCCGAAGGCGTGGAGGGAGGGTCATTTGCTCCTCGATCGGGACGAATCAAACGCACGTGAGACGGTCCTCCAGTTGTCGTCGTTTTGCTCTCTGCCTCCAGCACCAACTTTGGAGCGGGCAAAGGACTGACTTTGAATGGTGCATCTGGATTTTTTGCGCTCTCCGCCTGGCGCTGCTGGAATGAGGTTGCGCGAAGAGGAGGCTCTGTCACCGCCACTACAGATCGCGTCCGAACCGCCTCAGGTGGCCGCCCTGTCGCCTTCTTCGCAAATAAACTTTGCGGAGTCGGCCCGATTGGAACAGCACCCGCTAGGATCGGAGCCCGAGAAAGCTCCTGTCGTGCCACAGGCGCGATCATGGCCTGCCGGACCGGTCGCGCTTGTGAGAATGCCGCCCCGGGAACGGCCGTGATTGCCGAAGGGATATTGCGGTTCACATAGGTGATGTTGTTTATATTGGTCACGTTCGACACATTCGTAACATGTGCAACGTTGACCTCTCGGCCGTAACCAGTCGACGCAGAGTACCACGGAACGTATTGCTCTCGATACCCTATGGGGAACCAACCAACCGCGGGATCTCGCCCCACCGAAACAGAGAGGTTCACGCCTGAACCTCCCACAAATGCAACCAATGCCGGCGCATAGACGGGCCGCGATTGAACCGCTCCGGGGGACCACCCCCAGCGGCCTCGGACAGAAACCCAGCGGCCGTAGTGGAATGGCGCAAATCCCCACGGGGCATTGTCAACCCAAGTCCATCCCCATGGCTCAACCCAAAGCCAGTGACCATCTCGATAAGGGGCCCAATCTGTTGAAACTTTGGAGGGATACCACACAGTGCCGTACCTGTCTGTTGTCTTCCAGGTGCCATAAGTCTCGAGATCCTCGTACCCCGTCATATTGCGGGACACGTGCCGTTCCGACCGACTGTCGTCCTCTGGTCGGTCGCGAGCCAGGCAAAAGCGATCAAAGCTATCGGAGGCAGGGAGTCGGTTGATGTCGTAATTTTGAGAATCACGATCTATTGTAACGCTCTGGTCTGAAGTGAGGATGAAGCTGGTGTTTGCACCCGTGACACGGACCTCGCCCCCCCAAACACTAACGGTGGTTTGTTCTCCAGATGGATCAACATCGATGCGATAATCCCCGGGGCTTTGAATTTCGAGGGCAACGGTAGGCGTATTGATTTCAAATTGACTCTCGGGTGCAACGTGGCGCACGCGAACATTCATCGAGCCCTGAACAATACGCAATTGTGTGGCCTGGTCGTCTAAATTCAAAACGTCAACGTTTGTACGCTCACTCAGGCGTATGGCAGTCGAACCCACGTGTATCTCGGCCCGCCCCCCGTCATCCGTCCACAAATGGTCGCCCGAAGTCACGGGCCGGTTCAGCGACGCCACGGACCATTCGTCCTCAAGCGCGGCTGGCGCAAATGAGACTGGCCCCGAAACATAAGACAATCGCCCCACTCGTCCCGGGGGATCGCTTGGTTCTCCATATCCAAGAAGCGTGCCCATTCCCAGAAGCACACCGACCATGATTCCTCGTGCTAAGTCGTTTGTCCTCATACAACCCTTCCCACCTTTTTTGTAACGCCACATCAGAACGCTGGCGTATTTTTACCCCGAATTCTTTTTCCAGCCCCCTAGGCGCCCATGATGCCCGACCAGAACAGTCCGCCCTTCCCCCCCTTCGCTTTCGTCGTCCATTACTAAATCGCAACCCAATGCTTGATTGGCAGTACTGGAGGCCTAGCGATGCAGCGCGGCAAGAAATCCCTCCGTACCCCACTTTAGGTCCTTGGATTCAGAAGATCCGCACTGCGGCAGCTCTTCATTTGAACAACTCCTCCTTAAATGGTCAGAGACTTTTGTTTTTAAAGCGTCTGATTTCGTCGCTGCAGAAGTCCCTTGATCCACTTTTGAGACTGCGTACCACAGCTCATCCAGACCTCACGACCGCCCTTTGCACGCAGCTGAACTTTAAGCAACCGCTTGCCCGTCAACGCATTAAACCGACCCCGCCGATTCGCACCAGCCGACTGTAAACCCTCTTCAAACGCCTTCTGCGGCAGCCTTACAGGCCGTCACCCAAAACACGATGACGAAAGGCGCTTGGCTTCAACTCTCGAGTTGGTAATCAGTCCCGCGCAGCGCCAACGACTCCCGTGTGTTTATCGAGCCGTTTGAGCCAGCGCATTTTTGAGGGCCTGGGTCAGTTTCGCCACAGATCCCCGTCCCCAATAATGAACGAACAGGTAGCGCGGTGCTTCACCGGTCATATGGTGATGAATGGCGACGACGTTGATGTCGTCCTGCCGCAGCGACTTGAGCACAGGTTGCAATTCGGATTCTATGACCACGAAATCGCCATCCACGAGGGCGTCATTGTCTGCGCCAGCGAAAGCGGCCCAGGTATTAATGCCCATCTCTTTACCCGCCTCGCAACCACACTCCATGGTGGCTTTCCTCCCGATGACCACCTTGAACATGCCGTCCTTCGCCTGCCCTTTGGATCCGAGAATGCCGTCGATTTCGGCGCCAGTGATACGGCTGCTTCCCTGGGCAAGCGGAGGCCCAAAGCCTTTTGCGAGCTGAGCTTGTCCGGACCGAATCGTTTTAACCGTCTCGAGCGCTGCTTTCACTCCGGAGGCGAGTTTCGCAAGATCGCCCTCGCCTGCAATGTGCATAAAGTAAACCTTTGGCTCGTCGTAGAAAAAGTGGTTGTGCAAGGCAGTCACACTCAGGCCGGCAGCGAGAGCCGCACTCATGACAGGATTGACTTCGTCTTGCATGAGCACCAGATCGCCCATGACCATCAGGGGAGCTTTTTTGCCCTCGGTAAAAGCCGCCCACGAGGTCAGTCCCATGAATGGGGGCATCGCCCATCCGTCAACCGTCACGTTGATGTCCGAGCGAGGAGAGGTGATTTTAAAAACGCCTTCGCTTTCATTCAGCATTCCTTTGAGGCCCGTAATTGCTTCAATTCGAGCACCGTCCACCGCTGCCTGAGAAAGACTCCCGGTCAGGGTAAACACAAGTAAGGAAACGAGGGAGGTGAAAAATTTCATAAGCATTCTATCTTGAATATCGGATTTCCGATACGAGGCGGGAGTTGTCTTTGCTTTTGAGCCCCCGGCGCGAAGCAGGCCAGCTGTCCGGTGGCCATTTTCACGGGGTTCACGCGAAAGACAATGTCCTTTTCCCGGATGTGGAGCGCGTCAAACGATTCATCCCCTATTGTTTATTCGCCTCCTGATAGGCTTCCCACGCGATCCGCTGGAACTCCCCAGCTTCGGCCGCTGGAATATCGCGTGGATGATAGAGCCCCTGCGGGCTACGTCCCGTGAGCGCGCTATAGATGCAACACGCCGTCACATAAGCCCCCTTGGGCGAGGCATGAATCCAATCGTCGTACAAGCCCGCCAATTGCTCGGGCGTCGGTTTCGGTCCGAAAATTTTCATCCAAGCCGCAACACTTGGGGCGACCGGAATGTTCGCCACTTTCACAAGATTCAGATTGTCAGCATGAAATTTTTCGAACTTCTCCGGGTACAAAGCGGCTTTCGCTATCGGGGTTTCATAAATAACAGGTTGCGCCTTCTGGTTGCGGATCAGATCAGAAATCAGGGAGCCATACTTCAAAATGTCCTCCTTGCTCATATTGTAGAACGTCTCGAAAACGACGGCATCCCAGGGTTCCGCCGAAATCACGCCGCGGGCTGTGTCTAAAGTGTCTCCAGCATCCCAGAACGTTTTGAGTCCGGTTCCCATGCGGATGTAATCACCCGCAATGAGCCGAGGCTGGCCCTCCGACGCGGAGGCGGCCATTTGAGTGACGAGCTCGGGAATGTTTCCCCGTAAGGTATGGCTGGAGCCAATGAACAAAACCTTCAGCGGTTTTTGATCATCAGGAGCCAGATTCCTGAGGCGGAGCCGCAGCATTGCTTCGCGTCCCGGGACATATCCCATGCGTCCCCCGTCCCAAGGGGGTCTGACATTGGCCGCCGGCAGATTCTGCACCTTCAAAAGTTCGGGCTTGGCGCGTTGATAATCTCCTTCCTCGTAAAAACTCAACCCAAGATACAATTGAATCTCGGCGCGCATGGCGTCCTGCAAGCCTGGCATGGCCTGCGCTTTCACGAACTCGTCTCGTGCCGCAGCATAGTTGCGTTCGCTCATGAACGTCTTGGCAATCGCGATTTGAAGCGCCGCCCGCTCCGTCTGGGGCAGAACCTCCGCCGCCGCGTATTCTTTAAGAACAGTGCTAGGGAGAGGCTGCTCCCCGGATTTGGGTGGCTGTTCACCGGTTGCCAGAAGTTCCTTCAGCACGGTCCGGACGCCCGGAAACTCCCTGAGGTTCAGGAGAGCTTTCACCATGGCTTTCTGCGCTTGGATTTTTTGTTCAGGGAGGAGGTTCGCAAACCCCAAGGCGGCGGCATTTGCATTCTTCACGCGGACCCAATCGCCGTAATTCATCCAAATCGTTCCCACCCCGAGATAAGCTTTAATTTTGAGAGCATCCGAGACGCCCTGCAGCGCAAGGGCCTTTTCCAAGGCGGCATTTGCAGGCTGCCATTGATATTCGCGCGTATGGCCCTGTGAAATTTTCAGGAGCGCCTCTCCCGCCTGATCCGGAGTAATGCCTTCCATGGCGAGCGCCTTTTGAAACTCCACGCGCGCTTCCGCCATCTTTCCCGCTTTTTCCAAGTCCATCCCTGCCTTGTATGCTTGAGCATACGGTGTTTCGTCAGCGGCGGGCGGCGGCGAAGCAGAGAACGCAGACGACAGCGATAAAACGATGACACAAACGAGGAACTTTAAACTTTTCATATCCATAAATTCAGACGCGGATGCTTTAGGAAACGATACTGGTGCAATGCCAGGGATGCCTCCACCTTAACGGCTGTAACAACCTCGCGTCTACCTGTATCAACCGTTTCCTCCACCTGCCCAGATCTTTGGAGAGAAGGCGTCAAGGGACATGAGGCATCAAGGAGAAAACTCCGGACCCGCATTCCGCCTTTGGAAGTGCGCCTGGAGCGCGACAACAAGCACTGAGGACACTCTTCCCGCACGCGCAACCCGCGCGGGTTTATGGAAGCGGGGGAGGCACGGCTGCGCGCTTGGGCCGCCACAGGTCGCCGCGGCTGAAGTTGTCCCAGGCCCAACGCAACCACCGGAGCAGAGCCAGAGCAAGCCAAAGCGCCCACACCAACATCGCCACCCGGTACCACCAGACCGACACCGAAACCCATCCCGGCTGAGGCAGCGCCCCTTCCACGCGAGCTACCGTCCACCGCAACAGCGCCGCATTGGAGCCGTTGCCCTCAATAAACATCCGGGGTGAACCCAGAAGTCCCTCCCCCACCGCAAACACGAGGATACAAAGCATCCCCAGCGTCGCGCCCAAAAGCGCCAACTGCACAAAATTATACCTCCAAAAACCCAGCTTCTGAAAACCCTCGCCTCCGCGCCATACCAGCAGGAAAAACCAGCCGATCACAAACAGCGCCGCCGGCAGCGGCACCTGCGTGAGCCCCACCGCCAGCAACATCCACTCCGCGGCCCGCAACGGTGACGCCTGCAACCGTCCGAGCACCGCGCCTGCCAGCAGCGCTCCCAACAGCACCCCCCAGAACCGCACCGCCGGCCCGCGCTGTGGACCCCATGCCCAAAGCACCCATCTGTTGGACGGCATGTGCACCCGCGTCTCCACATTTGCCGCCTCCACGGGAAACTCGACCTGCTCCGTGCGCCCGCGCGCTGCAAGCTCCAGCTTGGTGCGCCAGCTCACCGACACGTTCTGCTCCCCGGGTCGCAGCGGCACCACCAGCTTCTCCCGGTCTCTGCGGGCTGGTATCGACTTTCCATTGTGCAGCAGTTCCGTGATTTCGGCCTCCTCCGGCAGCTTCAACACAAAATCCTCACCCAGACTGCACCGCAGCCCAAAATCGAGTTTCATCAGCCGCTGTCTATCCCCCAGGCGCACCTCGTGCCGTGCTCGGTCCACGGTCACGGTCGCACCAGGTACGGCCTCCGGTCTGCTTAGCGACAATTCAACTCTCTCCCCGGGCCACGGCTGCCACACCGGGAGCAAGTCCTGCCTCGCCTCCTCAAATGTGGGCGCGAGACCCGAGAACAGCACATTCCACATCGGCGAGACCATCGCCTCCCAACGCTCCACCCAGGCGTCTTCCTTGCGCGAAACAAGCGCCAAAGTCGCGCCCTCGGGCAGACTGCTTTCCCATTGGTAGGTGCTCTCCTGCGCGCCAAGACGCGCCTCCACAAACCCGTTCTTCACAGCCACTCCGCTCGAGACCACGCTCTCCCCTTCCAAAAGCGGCACCCGGAGCGACACCGCCTTTCCCAGCGGCGAAAGCCGGCGCACCGTCGTACGCACCTGCCACACCAGTCCCAACTCCACACGCCGCTCCACTCGCGCCACCGCCTGCAACTCCTGCCGGTCGTAGCCGCTCTGCCCTCCTGCGTTCTTCTCTTTGCGCACAAAAAACACCTGCGCCTCAGGCTCACCGCTGGGGCGCACCCCGCTCACAGTCCATTCGGGCGCGGTGATGCGGACCCGGCGCGGTTTGAGCACAAAGGACCACTGCCATTCGTCCGCGGGTGCAAGCTGCGCCTCCACACGCACCTGATGGACCCCGGCGGGCAACACCACCCAAAGCGATCCATCCTCTCGCCGCAAAGTCGCCTCCGGTTTGCCATCCACGCTCACCGAAAGCGGCGACCACACTGGCAACCGCCCGGGTAAAGGCACTGCGACCAGTGCACCCGCGTGGATTTCCGCCTCCATTTTCAGCCGCTGTCCCTCGAGGGCAAGGTCCACTACGGGAATGTCCGCCGCGTGTGGAAAAACAGGCGGCAGTTCAAGGAGACGCTTGCGCAAAAGCTGCAGTGTGTTCTCGTCGGGCACCTCAGCCTGCGCCTGCCCGGTCCCCACCGCCATCGCCCCCAAGAGCAGCACCACTGTGGCCGCCCTCCGGAAAAGCGCCACTCGCATCCGGCGCACATCGAGAAGCACCGCGGCCAATCCCAGCAGCAAAGCCACCCGCAGCACCGTCAACAACCGCTCCATGCCCACGGAGATCAGCACCACCCGCACCCGCTGCCCTGCGTCCACGGGTCCATTCCAACCGTAACGCACCTTGCGCCAACTCCAGTCTGGCATTGCATTGCCCGTTTGAATCCTGGCCTTTTTATCGTAGGCAAGATTGCTGTTCGTGCGTGAATCCGTCTGGGCCTTTGAAACCAGCGATGCCTGGCCGGAAAATTGGAGCTCCTTTCTTTTGCGCCCCACCTCCGACGCATCCCTACCAATAGCCTCCTTCAGAGAGGGTTCAGCCTCCGCAAGCACGGAAGACTTCCCTGCGACAGCAAGCTCGACGCCACCCTGATCGTTAGCAATTTCACCTTTGACAAGCATCTGCGGCGCTGCAGCCATAGACGCGGACAACCCATTGGATCCCTCAGTTCCCCAAGCACTGACTCGCTCAAGCTGCGGATAAAGGGCCTGCTGCACCTGCTGCCCAAGGAAGGGCACCAGCACAAACGCCAGCATCAGCACGCACACCCACTTGAGAAGCCCCGCAAAACCACGCCCCCGTCCCGCAGGCAGTAACCGCTCAAGGAGCAATGGTGCTAGCACCACCAGCCACGTATACCTGGGCGCACCGGGCTCGTGATACGAAAGCCCAAACCCAAGAAAGGCCAGCACCGCCGGCCAAAAGCCCCAGATTTTGAACACCGCAAGGCTCAAGAGTAACAGCAAAAAAACATCCAGCAGCGTCCACGCCGTGAGCCAGTCTCCGCTCACCCAGTCCGCCCCAAACAACCCAAATAACCGCCAGCCAGGCGGCAGGTTCAACTCCGCAGTCACCGACTCCGTATCCGTCTCCCAGCCACTCGCCGACATGTCCTTGCCCCGCCCGCTTCGTCCCGTCGCTTCCAACTGAAACCCTCTCGCCCTTACCTCCACTCCGGTCGCTCCCGTGCGCGGGTTGCGCGTGATCAACTGGCCCTCGCCCCCGCTTCGCACCGCTCCCAAAGTCTGTCCCTTTGCCACATCCAAACGCCACGTCTGCTGACGCGCCCCGCTGATGCGATCCCGAAATGCATACCCTCCGCCGTCCTCCTCCAGCCAAAGCTGTCTCAAAATAGACACACCTGAAAGCTTCTGGTCCCCCATTCCTCGCATCCGTTCCTCCAGGCGCAGCGCCGCTCCCGTTTCCCACCGGTAGACCGGCAGCTCCCGCCAACGCTGGGGAAACGTCGTTTGCGAAACATCCACCGAGGGCGCGCCCATGACTTCCAAAGTGCGCAGTTCCGGACGGGACCGAAACGCCAGCAACACCTCTGTGGCCCCGGGCTTGGCCTGCGCTCCGAACCGCACTTCTCCGGCTGCATCCAGACGGAACGCCGACAACTTTAAGGTCCACTTTCCGGCCCGCACCTGCGCCTTGGCATGCCCCAGTTCGTCCACCGCGACGGGTACCGGACTCTCCACCGCGGCCAGGCTCCACCCTTCCGGCAGCAGGTTCCCCAGCTCCTCCTCGCGGCTCTTGCCTGCCACCGTTAATTCCACCTCCGTTTGCAACCACATCGGAATCCCATCTTCCAGAGCGGCGTAAAGCTTCAAGGAAATGAAATTTTTATCCGCCTCCTCGCTCGAAGCATTGCGCTTGAGCCACAAGAAGCCATTGGCATCCCACGTCGGAGACTCCACCTCTTTTTCCTCAATGCGCAGCATGAGCAAACCGATCTGAGGCGGCAGCGTAAGCCCCTGGGGCATGGCTCGCCACTGGTAACGGCCCGCAATGCGATGCTCCCCCGCTCCAAGCCATAACGCAGGCCTTCCCCCCTCCTCCAATACCGCCACGGCAACCCCTCCCGCCGTCACCCCCGTCGGCCATTGCCGGCCATCTCCAGGCAACCGCACCCACCCCTCGCTGTACATCGTCACCCCAAACTCAAACTCCCCTCCCGTCGCCCCCACGCGCAGCTGCAACCGCGTCGGCCACAGGCTCAGACGTTTGTTCCCATCCGAATAAAGAGCCGGTGCCCTCTGCTCCCGGTCCTCCCAGGTCGCCCAGTCCCGCCACGCCTCTAATTCCGCCGGAATGCGTCTCGCTCCAGAAACCACGCTCCCCCCTGGTACCGCTTTTTCCGACACGGATGCGGCAGCCCCCCCCTTCTCCTGAGCACCAGCTCGAAACCCAGCGCATACGAGAATACAAAACACAAAAAAAGGAATCAGTCTCTTCATGGATAGCAAAACAGAAATACGATGAGTCAACGCCGCCGGGGTGGCCTGCCTATGTGCGTAACACAGGCATAAATAGATGCCCATCATAAACCTGCTTCAGATCTCACCCCGTCCTACGGCAGGTTGTTCGCACGCCGGCGCCGGTTTTTTTATGGTCCGAAAATCCGCTCTCCACCGCAAAATTCCAAGAGGTACCGTTCCACGCCCATCAATCCGTTCTCATGAGGCCCTTTCTCAACAGCCACACCTTGCGAAGTTGACGCATCCATTTCGCCGCCCACTCCTCGCAACGCGCAGACAAGCATACAAAAACTCCACCTCCTCCACAATTCAGACCCTTGTCAGAATCTTCTGCGGTGCCCGCATTCTCCCCTTCCACACACTCCCATTTTTCTCACACCTTACTACTGCGTTCGCCTTCCGAAGAGCCACAGGCTGGGTATTTCACGGTCTTTGGGGCGTCGCCAGCTAGTTTGCTCTTGCAAGGCAATCGGTGGGACCGTTACCCACTAGCGCCATCCCCAGTCTTTTGCAGACTTACGATCATGAACAATTACTTAAAAGTGGCGGTTCTGTTTCTCAGCGCCGCAGCCGTGAATGCCGCAGCACCCGCCGTTATTTCGCACATTGGGCTTCTTGAAGTAACGGAGGCCACGCTCGCACTCGCACTGTGGTGCCTGGGGCTTTTCCTGATCTTTGGGTGGGCCTGCAGCAAATTTGCCGAAGGAACGCTGTTTCCGAGTTTTACGCTTCAGCTGCTGGTCGGCATTGTCCTCCATGATGCGCTCTCGCCGCTGGCCGCACAACTTCCCCTCGCCGTGGTGGTCTGTACTGCGCTGGCAGCCATCATCCTGAAATCCGGGGGGGATGAAATCGATCGTCGTCATTTTATAAAAA
>CANJPY010000105.1 GCA_947476255.1 Chthoniobacteraceae bacterium
CCCGAAATGCTGGCCTACGCGGTCAATGACACCCTCAATCTGCTGACGCTCGCCGAGATTCAAGAAGCCAAACTTCGCGACCTGGGCCGATGGGACTGGTTTGAGCAAATGTGTGAAAGAGCGATTCGATCCGCCTCAGTGACTCGAGAACGCGACCCAGATACACTCTGGAGAATCAGCGGTTATTCGGACCTCACGCCACGCGGCACTGCCATCTTGAGGGCCCTCTGGAACTGGCGGGATCAGGAAGCGCAGGCGGTGGATAAACCTGCATTCCACATCCTGAACAACGATGTACTCATCGCCTTTTCCGATGCCTATGACAGGGGCCAACCGCCCGATCCAAGACATCTGCGCGGACCGCGGCTCAGTCGCATGCGTGAAGCTGTAGAATCAGCATTGGCACTCGATCCGGATGCTTATCCGAAGACAATCCGCAAACCAAGGCTAAGGACGACCCAAGAGCAGGAAGCGAGACTCAAAGAGTTGCGGACAACGCGCGACAAAATTGCTCAAAAACTGGCACTGGACCCCACCTTGATTGCACCAAAAGCAACCTTGGAGCAACTCTCCCGCAGTGAAGTGCAGGCGTATGAGTCCTTGATGCCCTGGCAGCGCGAGTGTCTGGGACTTTAATGGAATCACCCGCTTCACTGGTGAAGAGAGCCATTCTTGGGGGGAGTATTCGAGCGGATGGTTAGGACACGGCGAAAGACGCTCCAAAAATGGAGGCAGGCGTATCTGTGATCTCTCTTGACTCCCTGCTCAAGGACCAATACTATCACAGACCGGCTAGAGAGTGAAGGCAGGCTCAGAAGGTCTGTGTGCGAAAGTGGGTTCAGTTGGACCCACTTTTTTCGTCTCTAGCACCTCCTAACGTATGAACAGCGAAATTCTGGCAGGCCTGGACTTTTTTGAGCGGGATAAAGGTATCAAGCGCGAAGTGCTTCTTGAAGCCATGAATAATGCCCTGCTCACGGCAGCTCGCAAAGCGGTTGGACCCGCGCGGGACTTGCGCGTGGAATTTGACGCCAAAGCTTCCACCTTCAAAACCATCGCCAAGCTGATTGTTGTTGAAAGAGTGACCAACAAACACGACGAAATCAGTCTTTCAGAGGCGTTGAAGGTCAATGCAAATGCTGCCCTCGGCGAAGAGATAGACGTCCCAGTTACTCCGAAGGATTTCGGCCGAATCGCAGCGCAAACGGCGAGGCAGGCGATGATGCAACGCATCCGTCAGGCGGAAAAAGAGATGATCTACGACGAGTTCAAGGATCGCGCCGGAGAAATCGTCACCGGGACGGTTCGCAGATTCGAGCGCTCTGATGTGATCGTTGATTTGGGAAAATTTGAAGGAGTCATGCCCAATCGCGAGAGGGTTGCTACCGAGGAATATGCCATCGGGGACCGCTTGAGGGCCTACGTTGTGGCCGTGGAAAACGGAGTCCGCGGACCGGAAATTATCCTTTCCAGAAGTCACCCAAATTTTGTACGCCGCCTCTTTGAAACAGAAGTCGCAGAAATCGCCGACGGCACGGTCCTCATTAAGGGAATTGCCCGCGAAGCGGGACACCGTACTAAAATTGCTGTATGGAGCCCCAACGAGAAAGTAGACCCTGTGGGAGCCTGCGTCGGGATGCGGGGGGCGCGCGTCAAGAATATCGTCCGCGAACTCAACAATGAGAAAGTGGATATCATTCGCTGGAGTAGCGATATCAGGGAACTTGTCGTAGAGGCCCTCAAACCCGCGAAAATCAAGACCATCACGCTCGACGAGGGGAAAAAGAACGTCAACATCAAGGTGGATGACGATCAACTCTCGCTCGCGATTGGGAAACGCGGTCAGAATGCGCGTCTCACCTCTCGACTATCCGGTTGGGATATCTCGATCACCAAAGACGAATCCGTTCGGGAAGCATTTGAACAGAATGTGGAAAAAGGCATAGCTAACCTCATGAAGAGCCTGCAGGTCTCCGAGGAGGTCGCGAGGAAACTCACCGAGGCAGGAATGGTCAGTGCGGACGCACTGGGTGATCCGCAGGATATTTGCGACGTGGTGGGCTGTGACCTGCCCGCCGCTGAACAGATTTACGCGGCCGCCCAACGGGCCATATCGGAAGGCACACGGGCCTGATTTTTTCTTCCAAGCAGATTTTTCGATAACAACCTCCTTTTTCCGCATCCTCGCATACCGCTCTGAATGGCCACTAGAACACCACGCTCCTCCTCCCCGAAACCGGCAGCTACCACTTCCGTTGCAAAGAAAACCACTGCACGGTCTACGTCCTCGACTGCCTCTGGGCCCAAGAGCAAACCGGCCGAACCCGAGCCCCCTGCGAAGGCGCCGCAACCGAAGCCAGCGACGGTGTCGCTCATTGACGAAAAACAAAAAACCGAGCGAAAGCGCACGACGTCTTCGTCGCTTCGCCCGTTCAAGGCGCTCCCATCCATTTCGAAACTCAGGGAACCGGAGGCCCCCGAGATTGCCCCGTCTGAGCCGATCGCTGATCCTGAACCACTTCAGGACGCATCGTCCACCCTCAACGATACTGGCACTGGTGGTGGAGCCACGGTTTCTGCGCCTCCACCGGAGCCAGTAGACGACAAAGTCGTTCACCTGAAGCCGCCCATCGGCGTGAGGGATCTCGCCGCGGCGCTCAAGCTCAAGCCATTCGAGGTCATTCGCGACCTGATGGGGATGAACATTTTTGTGAATCTCAATCAGACCGTTGACGTCGAAGTCGCGAGCGCTGTCTGCAAGCGTCATGGATTTACGTTTGAACGTGAGAAGCGCGAGAAAGGCGCTGGAGTTCACAAGCAGGTTGAGAAGGTCGTGGAGCCCCCAAAGGTCACCGAGAAGCCGAAAGCTGCGGAACTCAAACTTCGTCCTCCCATTGTAGCCTTCTTAGGCCACGTCGATCATGGAAAGACGACGTTGATGGACTCCATCCGAAAAGCACGGGTAGCGGCGGGCGAAGCGGGCGGGATTACCCAGCACATCGGAGCTTACGCGGTCACGTACAAGGACCAATCCATCACCTTCTTGGACACTCCAGGCCACGCCGCATTCACTTCGATGAGAGCGCGCGGAGCCAATGTCACGGACATTGTCGTGCTCGTGGTGGCCGCAGACGATGGAATGATGCCGCAGACTTTGGAGGCCCTCGCCCACGCGCGTGCCGCCAAGGTGCAAATTATCGTGGCAATCACTAAAACTGACACCACTGGCGCCAACATCGACAGGGTTAAAGGCCAGCTTCAGGAAAAGGGCCTGTCACCTGAAGACTGGGGTGGTGATACCATTTGTGTTCCCGTTGCAGCGCTCAAGGGCGTGGGAGTGAATTCCCTGCTCGAAAACATTCTTCTGGTTTCAGAAGTGGCGGAACTCAAAGCCACGGAGAGCGGGGTGGCGCGCGCGACCGTCATCGAGGCCCAAATCGAACAGGGACGAGGTCCCACGGCCACGTTGATCGTACGCACGGGAACCCTCAAGGTAGGGGATGCCTTTATTTGCGGAAATTACAGCGGCAAGATCAAGGGACTGCTTAACGACGCGAACAAACCCATCAAGTTCGCCTCAGCCTCCACCCCTGTCAAGGTGGTTGGTTTTTCGGGCCTACCCAACGCTGGAGACGAACTGGTGGTGATGGAAAGTGAGAAAGCAGCCGCCATCCTCTCAAGTGAACGAGTGGATGCCCTGCGCATAAACAAACTTGCAGCTCCAAGCCGGCCGACGTTGGAAAACCTGTTTCAAACCATTGCCGACGAGCAGCGCAAATCCCTGCGTGTCATCTTAAAAGCCGACGTTCAGGGCTCCAGTGAAGCGCTTGTGAACTCGCTCAAGCAAATCCAGAGCAAGAAGATCGACTTGGAAATCCTCCACAGCGCCGTGGGCCCCATCACCGAAAACGATGTTCTTCTGGCCGCCGCCTCGAACGCCATCGTCATCGGTTTTAATGTGAAGGTGGAAAACAACGCCGCAAACACGGCAAAGAGAGAAGGAGTGCAAGTCAAACTTTACTCCATCATTTACGAACTCCTGGATCAGGTGAAGGAAGCCATGGCTGGTTTGCTGGATCCAGAATCCCGCGAAAGCGTCGTCGGACATGCGGAAGTCCGGCGGGTGTTCGACCTCACCAAGGGGTGTGTCGCGGGAAGCTACGTGACCGATGGGCGCATCCTGCGCTCTGGGCGTGCGCGTGTCCTGCGCGGCAAACAAGCGATATACGATGGCGGCCTGTCCACTCTTCGTCGTTTTCAGGACGATGTGAAAGAGGTCCGCAACGGTATGGAATGCGGCATCAAGCTTGGCAATTTTGATGAGTACGAAGAGGGCGACATCATCGAGTGCTATATTCTCGAGAAAATCCCCCAGCAACTCTAAGTAACATCTCCGGCAGACCAAACGGTTCCAACCCTTTGACTCCGGTTCCAAGCATGGCCAAACACAGACTCGAACGCGTCAATGAACTTCTCAGGAGGGAACTAGGTGACCTCCTTCAGAGAGAGCTTCACTTTGACGCCCCCTTGGTGACAGTCCAGCAGGTGGACGTGACTCCAGACCTTAAAAACGCCCACGTGTACATGTCTGTCTTCGGTACAGAAAAACAGCGCAAAGGTGTCCTTTCCCAGTTGTACACACGACGCCCACACCTTCAGTTCTTGCTTTCGCGCCGCGTTACCATGAAGCACACACCCCAACTCCATTTCAAACTGGATGAGGGCATTGAGCGTGGCACTCGGATTATTAATCTGATGGACGAACTGCACCTGCTCCCGGCCACCGAAGCGCCGATCATTGACGGGGAAGGCGCCCCCATACACCCGCCCCTTCTCTAATCGCACCGCTTTTAACCTGCGGTACACGCACGTTGAAGGAGCGTAGGCTCATTCCGCAACGAGTGACTTGTCCGCTCGCCCCCCCCCTTTCTAGGTGCCCCACCTGTTGACTCCGCATCTCATCGGTTCTTTCATGCAAGCAAACTCACCCCTTGAGGCCATTGCCGCCATCATACGCGAAAAAAAGCATTTTCTCGTTTTAAGCCACATTCGCCCCGATGGCGACGCCATCGGATGTTCGCTCGCGATGGGCCTTTGTCTTAAAGAACTGGGTAAAAGCGTCGAAGTTTGGAACGAAGACGGCCTTCCCCAGCGGTTCGAATTTCTGGAAAACGCGTCTCTTGTCACCAAGCCGCCTACTTCCCCGAAAGCTTTTGAGGTCGTCCTCGTCCTCGATACCGCGGTGCGTAACCGCGCTGGCACACAATGCCTCGCAAATATCTCTCCTGGAGCTTTTTGGATTAACATCGACCATCATATTTCCAACGATCGCCAGGGAGACATTGTCCACATTGACACAGATGCACCGGCGGCGGGCCAAATCCTTTTCGAACTCTTCAGCCAAACTGGGCTGCCCATCACCAAAGAAATGGCCAACGCTTTATACGTGGCAATTTCAACAGATACCGGTTCTTTTCAGTATCCCCACACAACCGCACGGTCCTACGAAATCGCTGCAGCTCTGGTGCGTTTTGGGGTCAATATTGGCGCCATCAATCAGGCTCTCTATGAAAACAATCCCCGGCGACGGCTCGAGTTGTTGAGATCTCTTCTTAACGTTCTTCAGTTTAGCAGCGCCGAGCGCGTCGCAAGTTTTGCCCTGAGCACCACCACGGCCAGCGCACTCGGTACCATTCCCGACGACACCGAAGGTTTGATCGACACCATTCGCAGCATCCAAGGCATCATTGTCGCTGCGTTTTTTGAAGAACTCGACGGAGGCATGGTAAGGCTCAGTCTGCGCTCCAAAGATCCGCGAATCGACGTCTGCCAAATCTGCAGAGAATTTGGCGGTGGCGGCCATACGCTCGCCTCTGGCGCGCGAGTTTCGGGCACCCTCGACGCTGTTCAAAAGGCGGTTCTTGCCGCCATCGACAGACACGTGCGTGTCCACCTCCAATAAGGCCTTTTCTCTTTTCCCGCGTCCCACTCCCATTTTATTCGTTTCATGCGTTCTCACGATATCGACGGCGTCCTTCTCATCGACAAAGCCCCCGGCATGACCTCCCACGACGTGGTCGCAATTGTACGAAAACGCTTGGGCTTTAAAAAAGTGGGACATTGCGGCACGCTGGATCCTCTGGCAACCGGACTTCTTCTCATCGTACTCGGACGGGGGACGAAGATACAGGACCTACTCATGGCCGAAGACAAAGAGTACACAGGAACCATGCAGCTAGGCGTCACGACGGACAGTCAGGATGCAGATGGACAGGTCCTTGAAACATTACCCGTCCCTGAGTTCAGCCGCGGACAACTCGAAGATGCCTTTGAAAAGTTCCACGGTGATTTTTACCAGACGCCGCCCATGGTTTCTGCGATCAAACAAGGCGGGGTCCCTCTCTACAAACTCGCGCGCCAAGGCAAAACAGTCGAACGCGAACCCCGTTTTGTGCATGTCTTTGCGCACGAAATTACGCAGGTGAACCTTCCCGAAGTTGATTTCCGCGTGGTGTGCAGCAAGGGGTTTTACGTGCGCACCTATGCCTTTGATATTGGAAATGCACTGGGATGCGGAGCTCATTTACAGGCCCTCAGACGCACAAAATCTGGGCGTTTTACCCTGGAACATGCCGTCACTGTCGACGAACTCAAGAATCAGGATCCTGCATGGACTGCGTCCAAGGTATTGGATCTTCCTACAGTCTCGAAACTTCGGGGCGCGTAACACTACGGACTGTTTTCAAAACCACTTAAAAGAGCGCCGGAGGTGAAAATCCATCGTTCCATTTCAGAACTGCCGCAAGCCCCCGGTCCCGTGGTTTTGGCGATCGGTGTTTTTGACGGGCTACATCTTGGCCACAGGGCCGTTTTGGAACGCGCCCAGATCGAGGCCAAACGCCTTGGAGGCACTGCGGTTCCTTTGAGTTTCGACCCTCATCCCGCCCACGTCCTGCGCCCCGATGGCGCCCCTCTTTTACTCACGCCGCCTGAGCACAAACTCCTTCTCCTCAGAGGTCTTGGGTTTTCGCATGCTCTGATTCTCCCCTTTGATCAAACAATGGCGGCCACAAGCGCTGACGAATTCATTGAAAAGCTCGCACTCGCAGCGCGGCCGCTCGCCGCTGTCTGTGTGGGACAAGAATGGGCCTTCGGCAAAGGCAGGCATGGCAACCTCCAAAAACTGGGCCAATTGGGAGCCCAACTCCATTTTCGAGAAATTGGAGTCCCAGAAATCCAAAAAGATGGAGAAGTGGTCAGTAGTACCCGAATCCGGAACGCAGTGACACTTGGGAATTTTTCGGAGGCCGAGCGGTTGCTTGGCCGTCCCTACTCTGTTTTTGGGCGGGTCCTACAAGGCAAGGCACTAGGAAGAACCCTCGGATTTCCCACAGCCAACATTGCACTCTCGAGTCAACAACTGCCGCCTCATGGCGTGTACGCGGTGCGGGTCCGAGAGGTCCACTCAGGGGCGGTTTATTCAGGAGTGGCAAACCTGGGAATCAGGCCCACCGTTGAAACACTGTCCGGCCTACCTTTACTCGAAGTGCACCTTTTTGATTTTTCAGGCGATCTGTACGAAAAAAACCTTGAGGTCGAATTTGTGGCATATCTGCGCGAGGAACGGAAATTCGCCTCTATAGTGCTGTTAAAAAAGCAAATCGAACTGGATACGACGCAGGCAAGAGCCGTGTTTGCCCAGTCCAAAGCGGCAGGTTTGTCCGGGTCATAAAAGACACATTCGTGTGAAAGCTTTGAGCAGAATGCGGAGAACCCTTGCGCATCCGCGGGCGCTCTCACTAGTATGGGGCTATGTTGCATCTCGCCGAAGCACCCAGTCGTGCAGGCAAAACGTCCGACTTTCCTGAAACCTACCGTCGGGCATACCGATGGATGCTGTTAGCCCGCGTTGCAGAGGAAAAAATCGCGAGTCTCTTTCGGGGCGGTCGCATCACGGGTGGGGTCTTCCTTGGCAAAGGACAGGAAGCCATCAGCGTTGCGACGGGCCTTGCCCTGAAACAAGGGGATATATTCGCTCCGCTCATCCGGGATCAAGCGGGACGCCTCGCGTTTGGAGAAAGCCTGCACGATTTCACGCTCACCTACTTGGGTGCGCGCTCGGGTCCGATGCGTGGACGGGATGGCAATGTCCACCGCGGCCGCCCGCGGGAAGGCCTTCTCCCGATGATTTCGCATCTTGGGGCCATGATTTCCGTGGTGAATGGAATGCTGATAGCCCACAGATTCAACGGAAAAGCAGGAACGGTGGGAGCGGCAAGTTTAGGAGATGGCGCCACATCGACAGGGGCTTTTCACGAGTCTTTGAATCAGGCGGCCGTGGAGAAACTTCCCCTTGTCTTGGTGGTCACCAACAACCAGTATGCCTACTCTACCCCGAATGAACGCCAGTTCGCCTGCTCTGACCTCGTGGAAAAGGCCATCGGCTATGGTGTGAGCGGCCACTCGATCGATGGCACCTGCCTCGAGGACTGCATGAATGGAATCGGCGAAGCCGTGCGTCAGGCACGTGCGGGACACGGTCCCCAGCTTGTCGTGGCCTCCAATTTAAGACTCGCAGGCCATGGAGAGCACGATGACGCGCACTATGTTTCCACCCATTTAAAAAACCTCCCCTTGGGACGGGACTGCCTGGAAAATGCGCAGCAAAAACTGCTCCAGAACGGGTGGGCAGAAGCTCCTACGCTTGAACTTTGGGCGCGTGAGTGTGCAGTTCAAGTCGATGAGGCCGTGGCGTACGCCCTCAGAGAACCGGCGCCAGACCCGGCCACAGAAGACTGGTGCGCGATTTCGCACCGGCATCTGGCGGATGGAAACAACGCCGCGATCTAACGCGGCATCAGAAAATCGATCCCACTCTTCTCTCTTTTGATCACTTACTTAGAAGCCATCCGTGAAGCGCAAAAAAAAGCGCTTGAGAGTGACCCTCGAGTCTACATCTACGGCCAGGACATCGCGGCTTTCGGCGGCGCCTTCAAGGCCACCAAAAATCTGGCCGCCACTTTTCCAGGGCGTGTGATTGACTCCCCCATCAGTGAAGACGCGATGATTGGCTCCGCGATTGGAGCGGCTCTGCAGGGCATGCGCCCTGTGATTGAAATGCAATTCGCCGACTTTTCTACGGTTGGGTTTAATCAGATTGTCAATCAGGCGGCCACCATGTTCTGGCGCACAGGCGAACCCTGCCCCATCACGATCCGTTTACCGAGCGGAGGCACGCCGGGAAGCGGACCGTTTCACTCGCAAAACTTGGAGGCATTGTACGCCCACTACCCTGGGCTCATCATCCTGACGCCAGCCACGGTGGAAGATGCATATTCAATGCTGCTGGAGGCAATTGCCCTCAACGACCCCGTCATTTTTTGCGAGCACAAATACCTTTATTACCACCTCAAGGCGGAAGCGCTGCCCTCTGCCGCTCTGCCCGTGGGCAAGGCCCGCATCGCCCGCGCCGGGCGGGACGCCACGGTTGTCACCTACAGCGCCATGCTGCACGAGGCACTGGCCGCCGCCGAAGAACTCGCCGCCGATGGTTGGGAAATCGAAGTCATCGACCTACGCTCCGTCAAACCGCTGGATACCGACACGGTTCTCGCCTCCGTAGCCCGCACCGGGCGCGTGCTCGCAGTCGGGGAAGCCTGGCCTTGGGGCGGGGTCACAGCGGAGGTCCTCGCAAGGATTGCCACGGATGGATTCAACCTTTTGGATGCGCCGCCGATGCGCCTGAACAGCAAAGATACGCCCGTTCCATTCCATCCAAACCTTTGGGGCACCCACCGGCCCACGGCAAGCACCATCTCTAATGCCCTCAGAGACTTACTCCGCCTCTGACCCGCCGCCTCAAAAAACAATCGTTTAACTCCCTTTTCTTTCCACTGCCATGCCTCGCATTCCCATTGTCATGCCCCAACTGGGCGAGTCGATTGCTGAAGCCACCATCATTGCCTTCAACGTTTCCATTGGCGACGAAGTTGAATGTGATCAGGACGCTCTCGAGGTGGAGACGCAAAAGGCCGTCATGGGCGTCACGTCTCCCTGTTCCGGACGCGTCGTCGAATGGAGCGCCCAGATCCAGGAGAGTTATGCCGTGGGCGAAATCCTTGGCTTTGTGGAGTGCACCGTGGAAGAAGCCCATCGGCTTGGACTGGACGGAGTCATCGCCCCCTCCTCTGCCATGCGGGAGTCTCTGCCTCACGGCTTCTCTCCGGCGGACGCCGCAGCCGCTCCGTTTTTGCAGTCTCCCCCACTCTCAACCACCGGCGTTGCCCCCACCTTGCGAGGACTTCCCGTCCCTGCCCACGCCTCGGGAGCCAGCTTCCTATCGCCTCGCTTAAAAGCACGCATGGCTGAACTTGGGCTGCATGCCGCCGACCTTGCAGGCATCGCAGGCAGTGGAGCCGCAGGGCGCCTCACCATCGAGGACTTCGAGAAGTTCCTCTCCCAACTCGATGACCAACAGCTCTCCCAAGCCTCAAGCATGCGAGTCGCGGTCGCCGACGCCATGCGGCGCTCCTGGACGCGCCCCATTGCAACCGTCGGAATGCCCGTCGTGATTGACCCCCTCCTCGCCCACCGAAAACTCACCACCACAAAAGCCGGACCTGCCCTCTACGGCCTGCGGGCGCTCGCCATTGCTCTGGGCGAAAACAGTGCACTGGCGGGGCGTCTCATCGGAGACAAAATCGTCCACCCCCGCTCGATTGATGTCGGCTTTGCCGTCGAAGCAGAGGACGGCGTCCTTGTTCCCGTCCTTCGTCATGCCGACCGCACTCCCTTGAACGCGCTCGTCGTGCGCTACAATGAACTCGTCGATCTGGCTCGCCGCCGCCGCCTTCCTGCGGATGCCACAGGGGGGTCCATCGCCACCGTCACCAATTTTGGATCCTTCGGCCTGGAATGGGCAACCCCCATCCCTCTGCCCGAGCAAACCCTGGTATTAGGCATGGGCGCCGGGCGAATCGTTCCCAGGTGGGACGCAAAAACTTCCCAGTTTTTGCCGGCAACCGAGGCTCATTTCACCCTTTCCTTTGACCATCGCGTCTTGGACGGAGGCGGCGCAGGTCGCCTCCTCGTGCGCATCGCCGAGCTTTTAAGCACGCCCGAAAGCCTGTAAGGCTCAACCTTTGCGGCGGATGCAACCCAACCGCGCGGGCGCTGTGGCAGTCGGTTGCCGTGTCCGTCAAAACTGTCGTCGCCGCCGGCCTTCAGGCAGGGCATTCTGCACACCAAACAACGGGAATTTGTAAAGATTTGATCAATGCGTGCAAACCTTCCCTTGCTTATTGGCCGTCTTACCCACTAGAAAAGCAACCCGCTTTAATCCCTCCGGAGGCTGATACAACCCGCCGCAGACTTGCGCCAGAAGCGTCGCAAATTTGCAAAGAATTGGCTGAGAGGAGATTAAAACGTTCTCCTTTCATTTCAATCCTTCATGAACATCCACGAGTATCAGGCCCGCGAACTTTTTCAAAAATTTGGTGTAGCTTCCCAGAAAGGAAAATCCGCGTTTACACCACAAGAAGCTGAACAAGCGGCCATTGCTCTCGGGGCGGACCAGATCGTAGTGAAAGCCCAGATCCACGCAGGCGGACGCGGCAAAGGCACTTTTAAGAACGGCTTCAAAGGCGGAGTCCACCTCTGCAAAACTCCGGCGGAAGTGCGCCACCTTGCGGAGCAAATGCTCGGCCAGACTTTGGTCACCCATCAAACCGGTCCCGAGGGGCGCGTTGTCAACACCCTGCTGGTAGCGGAGGCTGTTGATATTTCACGCGAGCTGTACTTCGCGATTCTCTTCGACCGCGCGTCTTCGGCGCCCATGATCATCGCGAGCACAGAGGGAGGAATGGACATTGAAGCGGTGGCGGAGCACTCCCCGGAGAAGATTTTGCGGATCACCATCGACCCGCTCCTCGGAATCCAGCCCTACCAGACCCGCAAAATCGCCGCGGCATTAGGATTACGCGGGCCGTTGATGACGCAGGCCTCCAAGCTTTTCACCGCCCTTTACCGCACTTACATTGAGTCGGACTGCACCCTTGTTGAAATCAACCCCTTGGTTGTGACTCCGGATGGCCGGCTTCTGGCGCTCGATGCCAAGTTTAATTTCGACGACAATGCCCTCTACCGCCAGCCGGCGATCGTGGCGATGCGCGACATCGCGGAGGAAGACCCGCGCGAAGTTGCAGCCAGCGAGTTCAACCTCAACTACATCGGTCTCGACGGTAACATCGCCTGTCTGGTCAATGGAGCGGGACTTGCGATGGCGACCATGGACATCATCCAGCATTCGGGCGGCAGCCCCGCCAACTTCCTCGACGTGGGCGGCGGCGCCACCAAGGAGCAGGTGAGCGCGGCGTTCAAGATCATTCTGGGCGACAAGGCCGTCAAAGGCATCATGGTCAACATTTTCGGTGGCATCATGGACTGCAACGTCATCGCACACGGCATCGTCGATGCGGCGCGTGAAACCGGACTCAACCTGCCCCTTGTCGTCCGCCTCGAAGGCAACAACGTGGAGGCTGGCAAAAAAACACTCGCCGAAAGCGGGTTGCCACTCCTGAGCGCCTCCTCCATGGCAGACGCCGCCGCAAAGATTGTGGCAGCGGTTAAAGCAGCCTAATTTTCATACCAGACCTTTTCACAATGGCCATTCTCGTCACTCCTCAAACTCGCGTTCTGGTGCAGGGTATCACCGGCAGCTTTGGCGCCAAACACGCCCAACTTTCTCTGGATTACGGCTCCCACATTGTGGCCGGCGTCACCCCGGGCAAGGGCGGCCAGTTTTTTGAACACGGCAGCCACAAGGTGCCCATTTTTGACACCGTCGAAGAAGCCGCGCACCAGACGGGAGCCACCGTCTCCGCCGTGTTTGTTCCCCCGCCCTTCGCGGCGGACGCAATCCTGGAATCTGCAGACGCAGGACTTGCTCTTGTTGTAGCCATTACGGAAGGAATTCCAATAAACGACATGATTCGCGTGAAGGCCAAAATCCAGGGTGGGAAAACCCGCCTCATTGGCCCCAACTGTCCAGGTCTTGTCACTCCTGGCGAGGGCAAGGACTCCCACGGCGGCTGCCGCATTGGCATCGCTCCTGGCTACATTCACAAAAAAGGAAACGTGGGTGTGGTGTCGCGCTCGGGCACGCTCACCTATGAAGCGGTCTGGCAGCTCACCTCCCGCGGGTACGGCCAGTCTACATGCGTTGGCATTGGTGGAGATCCCGTGAATGGAACCTCCCATTTGGACGTCCTCCAAATGTTCAATGAAGACCCTGAGACCGAAGCGATTATCATGATTGGTGAAATCGGGGGCTCGGCTGAGGAAGAAGCTGCCGAATGGGCGGGCGCTCATTGTAAAAAGCCCATCGCTGGATTTATCGCGGGAACCACAGCGCCTCCCGGACGCCGGATGGGACACGCCGGGGCGATTGTCTCCGGAGGAAAAGGAACAGCCGAGGGTAAGATCGCCGCGATGAAAGCCGCGGGGATTGCCGTTGCAGAAACGCCCTCCGTCATGGCTGAGACCTTGCTTCGCCTCTGGGGAAAGCTCTAGACTCGAGCAAAGCAACCCGCCCCCACTTCTAAAACCCCACTCAATATGCCGCTCGTCGCTAAAGGACTCGAAGGAATCGTCGCCAATTCCACCGCTATTTCAGATGTTCTCGGAGATATCGGCCAGCTTATCTACGCTGGATACGATATCAACGAACTCGCTGGGAAGGTTAGTTTCGAAGAGGTAATTCATCTCCTCTGGCACGGGGAACTTCCCACGCAAGCGCAACTCGACTCGCTCACAAACCGCCTGCGCGCGGCCCGTTCCCTCCCTCCAGAGGTGATCGCGTTTCTGAAAACCGCGCCAAAGGATGCGTCTCCCATGGACGTCATTCGCACTGGCGTCTCCATGCTTGGTCTCTTTGACCATGCCTCCGGAGACAATGCAAACTTCGAACGTTCCCTCGGCATCACCGCGAAAATTGGGATCATCGCCGCCTATTTTCACCGCATCCGTCAGGGCAAGGACCTCCCTCCCGTGCGCACGGATCTGAGCGAGGCCGCACATTTCCTGTACCTCATCAATGGAGAGGTGCCCACCAAAGAAGCGGCAGCGACGCTTGATGTGGCGTATGTTCTTCATGCAGACCATGGAATGAACGCCAGTACGTTCTCTGCGCGTGTCACAGTGGCCACACTCAGCGACGTGTTCTCCGCCATCACTTCCGCCATTGGAACCCTGAAGGGCCCGCTGCATGGGGGCGCCAATGAAGGCGTGATTCATATGCTTCAGGAAATTGGCTCGGAAGACCGGGTCGATGCCTGGCTGGAGGAACAGTTCGCCAAAAAAGCGAAAATCATGGGCATCGGGCACCGCGTGTACAAGGTCCTCGATCCCCGCGCCCCGCATCTTCGCAACATGGCGATCCAACTCACCGAGCAACTCGGAGAGCCAAAATGGATCCGCATGAGCGAACATATCGCCAATGTCATGCGCGAGAAAAAGAACCTGAATGCGAACGTGGATTTCTACTCCGCAACGGTTTACTACTCACTCGGCATTCCCACAGATCTTTTCACCCCGATCTTTGCGATCTCACGCACTGCAGGCTGGACAGCACATGTGCTCGAGCAGCTTGCCGACAACCGGCTCTACCGCCCCTTGAGCGAGTACACGGGCCCTGCCGTTGGGAAAGTCGTCAAGCCGATTGCCGAGCGCTAAACTCGGGGCTTAACGCTCAAGTTCAGCCAAGCCGCTAGACTGGCCGGTATCCCTCGGGATACTGGCCTCCTTTTTTATCCCATCTGCCAGGCTTTCGGCATGGCATTGCGATCAAAACTGCAATGTATTTTTTAAAAAATCCATTGCTGAGGCAAAACAGCAGCACCCCTCCTGTTTTTTGTTTTGCACCGCCGTCCGTTCTTCCCTCGGTGTCCTTTTTTTAGATTCGAAGAAATCTCAATCACCTATGCCCTAAGATATCGCCATTTAATCTCATCTAACTAGTGGCGAATTTTTGTTTCGTTTGCCGCTCAATCTCCCCACACAGGCTTATGAAGCCCTCCATCCTTATTGGTTCCTCTCTGGCGCTTGGTGCCTTGGGGGGCGTCGTCCTTCATTGGAATGATTACGTCCCAGACACAACCGCGCCGGTGACGGCTTCCGCGGGCATTCGTGCAGACGGGAGTCCCAACGATGCCCTTGTCGCCCCGGGCGCCCCGGGCGCCCCATCCACAATCGCCACGGAAGAGGAACCACCACTGCTAAGCAGGTCCGAGGACGAAACCTTCGGATCCCAATCTCCTGAGAGGCAAAAGGAAGTCCTGCTAAAGCTCAGTTCTCGACTTCTGCGGGGCACCAGCTCCGGAGATCAACTCCAGCTTGCACGGGCCATGAGTCAATTGAGCTACGAGCAGGCGTCTGCGCTTTGGGAAGGGATCACAAAAACAGAGGGTCTCCAGCAGGATCCAGCCAATGTCGCCCATGCCGCCCTGATTGAACGCTTGGCAGCACTCGATCCCAAACGCACTCTCGAGCTTGGAAGAAAGGACGAAGATCCCAAAGTGACTCAGGCTGCGATCCTCTCCATGGCACAAAAAAATGGCGCGGAGGCGTTGCGGGCCCTGGCTCAACTTCCAGAAAAATTACGCGGTGGCGTTGCGGCCGAAATGCGTGGCGGCCTCAACGACAGTGTGGGAAAAGCCTCTGGAAATCTTGCGGACATTACGGCGGTTCTCAAGGAGAACCCCCAACTCATCAATTTAAAGTCTGACAGTGAAGGCGCGGTGCGCCGACTGGTGGGACAAGTCGCCTCGCAAGCCGCAACCGCAGATCCCGTGAAAGCGATGAAAGACCTGCGTCAGATGGCGGCCAGTCTGGTGGAGGTCAAACCTGGAGAGGATCCAAAGGCGGCCGAAAGCGCTTTTGTGGCACGCATCGCCTCCCAAATGACGCGGGCCTTGCGCTCCGATGCTCCAGCGTCCGCGAGGGTTGTGTTTAATTCACTCGCAGACAACGAGAAAAACGCGACCATGGTGGCCCTTGAAGCCTCAGCACGTTTCCGAGAAAGCGGGACGGAAACGGCCATCCAATTTGCAGAGCAACAAAGCTCTCCCCAATACTCCAAGGACGCGGCTCGGGGCGTTTGGTGGTCCCTCGCACAGCAGGACCGCGGCGCCGCCCTACAGTGGATCGAATCCCTTCCCCAAGGTTCCTTTCGAGACGGCGCATTGAATTCCGTCATGCAGGAAGCCGCCTTTCGCACACGAAGCTGGGGAGACACCGAAGAAGCCCTCAAAGCCGGTGCAGATCTTAAATCCACACGCTCCAAAGTGGATTATTTCACGGCGCTGGCTCAACAAAAACGGGGCGAGGGCTTTTCTCAAAGCGAATTCATCGCAAAGCTGCCTCTGCCAGAGGCCGAAAAACTCGAACTGCGCCGCCGCTTGGCCCCCATCCCGCCCAAATAAACCGCTCCAGTCCATGTCTCCAAAAGTTGTCCCCCTCGTTTGCGTGGCCAGCGCTGCTTTGGCGTTTGAAATCGTGAGCGTGCTTTCTCCCAAACAGGCGCCACAAACGGGACTCCGCTCCGCGTCACAGGCCCCTGAGGTGGCGTCCACCCCAATCTCAAACCGGAATCTGCCCGCATCCAACCCGCAGTCTCCGCCCACCCCCCGGGAAGCCTCCCCACGCAAAGGATCCCTGCGTGAAATCGCCATCCAAAGTGAAGGCGCCGGCTCCCCTGCGCAGTCGCGCCTCGCGCTCATGGAGTCCATCAGCGCACTCAAACCCGAGGACCTCGAGCGGATGCTCGCAAAAGAGGCGGCAAACACCGATTTTTACCGTTCCTCACGGTTTGACTTCCAATTCGCGGCGCGGCGCCTTTCCGAAATTGCTCCAGAGAAGGCCGCGGCACTCTGGCTGCAAACCAAGTCAAACCACTACAATGTGGACGTCCTTCTGCTGCCGTGGGCCAAGAAAGATCCGCAAGCTTTCGCCTCGTGGAGCGTTTCCTTGCCCCCGGATGCCCAGCGCGCGATGGGTGGCGCGCTGGGGCAGCTTGTCGCCGAAAACCCCGAGCGTTTCACGGGCATTGCCCCACAACTCAAAGACAGCCCGGCGGGCATCGTGGGCGCCAAAAGCGCCATTTCAGCGATGATCGCCAAAGCGGGTAAAGGCGCAGACCCAGGCGACGCCCTGGCTTACGCGCAGGGACTTCCCGAGGGTTCCATGCGCACGACCGCCCTCGCTGAAGTCGCCCGCTGGCCCGGCTTAAACTTGAAAGAACACCCCGAAGTCGCAGCCGCCCTTGACTCCCTCTCCCCTGCGGAAGCCCGCAGGTTTCTGCCCCAGATCACTGCCGCCGCAGATTCCCTCCCACGCGGAGCCGTCCGTGAGCTCGCCCTCGCCAGCCAGATTTCAGGCTTTGCCAAAAAAGACACGCAGGCGGCTGCAAAACGCGTTGATTCCCTCGCTGGAACCCCGGACTACGCCCCCGCCGTCCGGGGTTTCGTGGAGGCCACAGCCGCCAAAGATCCTGCCGCCGCCATCGAATGGGCTCTGACCCTCACAAATCAGGGAAACCAAGGTGCCCAACGCGCCGCCGCCTTAGAAAAAGCCGCAGCCGAGTACTTTCGACTCAAGCCGGCAGACGCGCGCAAATGGGTGCAAACCGCGCCCCTCACTCCCGCGGAGTATCAAATGCTCACCGGCCGGTCCCGATAAACTGTGGCGGGAGTTACTCTCTCCGCAGCAACCGCTGCGTGCAGACTACACTTAAATAGGGTAGGGAGACGAGAATGGTTTGCGGCATCAACCACTCCTTGTCCTCCTCTCCCCCTCATCGAACCGGACGGGCGGATTTCCCGCATCCGGCTCTCGGAGGCTGTTCTCCGGTTTGCTTCATTTGTATCGCCGTGTGGCGTTCGTGGGAAAACGAGTCAGGCCGTATTACTCATGCAGGCGTTCGTTCCGATACTGCGGCCCGTAATGCGCCCGGCTCTTGGCGTGTTTCTTCCACAGCCATCTCCGGACTCGATGACACACCTGCCTCTGCATCTTCCCAAACACCTCGTCCCTTTGCGCGTAGTCAAAGGACCCGATCCAGCCGCGTACCCGCTCATTGATCCGGGTCACTACTGTTTCAGGCTCTTTCCA
>CANJPY010000106.1 GCA_947476255.1 Chthoniobacteraceae bacterium
GGCCGTTGGGGCCGTTGGGGCCGTTGGGGCCGTTGGGGCCGTTGGGGCCGTTGGGGCCGTTGGGGCCGTTGGGGCCGTTGGGGCCGTTGGGGCCGTTGGGGCCGTTGGGGCCGTTGGGGCCGTGACAGGACGGAGGGTGTTTGAGCCGGCGACGGAAAGGGATGGCAGCGGGTGGGCAAAAACATGGCCGCGGAAAGTCGACGTGTGTTCCTGAGATCGCAACCGGTATTTGCAAATATATTTTGTGGCTCCGGCTGGACGCAAGGCGGCGGCAGAATGTTCCTCAAGGGCGGGTTTGCCTCTCAAGGAGCTGGAAACAGAGAGCTTTTGGACCCAAGGATGGCTTAGGGTCTGGAAAAGCGTCCGTTTGATGCATGCCAAGACGTTTACGGCCTCCGTAAAATTTGCGTGGGCAGAGCGCTATATTAGCATAGCTTAATTCTGAACATTCACGCTATCACACTGTCAAAAGCATCGAGAGCATGTCCACGCCACAGGAATTAACCGACCAAATCCGTCTCACCAGTCACTGGGTGGGGCCATTACAAACTGAAATTGCCCGGGTGGTGGTGGGCCAAAAGTCCCTTGTGGAAGGCCTTCTTGTGGGGCTGCTCACCAACGGCCATATTCTTCTCGAAGGCGTGCCCGGTCTGGCGAAAACGCTTACGGTGAAAACCCTCGCCCAGTGCATTCACACGGGTTTTCAGCGCATCCAGTTCACGCCGGATTTATTGCCAGCCGACCTCATTGGGACGCTGATTTACAACCCGCGCACGGGGGAGTTCTCCACCAAGCAGGGTCCGTTATTCTCCAACCTGATCCTTGCGGACGAAATCAACCGTGCCCCCGCCAAGGTGCAGAGTGCACTTCTGGAAGCGATGCAGGAGCGCCAGGTCACGATTGGCGACCAGACCTACAAACTGCCCGATCCCTTTTTGGTCCTGGCCACACAAAACCCGCTGGAACAAGAGGGGACGTATTCCCTGCCAGAAGCGCAGCTGGATCGCTTCATGCTCAAACTCAAGGTGGGCTATCCCACCCGGGCTGAGGAACGTTCGATCCTTGATTTGATGGGTACTTCAACGCCCAAAACCGACGTCCAACGCGTCATCGATCCCGCAGACATCATCAAGGCCCGCGAGATGGTGAACTCGATCTTTGTCGACGACAGGGTCAAGGACTACATCGTGAGCTTGGTATTCGCCACCCGCGAACCCGGCTCGTTTGGCATCCAAGGTCTCGATGGCATGCTGCGTTACGGCGCCTCTCCCCGGGCCACCATCGCCCTGACGCTTGCGTCTCGGGCGCGCGCCTTCCTTGCGGGCCGCGGTTTTGTCACCCCGCATGATGTCAAGTCCGTGGCCCCCGATGTGTTGCGGCACCGCATTTTGATTAGTTACGAAGCGGAAGCGGAGGAAATGACCAGTGAAACGATCATCGCCAAGCTGCTCCATCATCTTCCCGTGCCCTAGGCCCGGACGGGGGACGGACCCGCGGTAGACGCGGGGTGCGTTAGCGCTTATAGAGACCATCCGCTTCATTCATGGAAGATACCAAAGAAATTCTGCGAAAAATCAGGCGCCTTGAGCTGCGCACGCGTGCGCGTGTCGAGGCGGCATTTTCGGGGCAGTATCGCAGTGTCTTCAAGGGGCGGGGGATGAATTTCGAGGAGGTGCGCGAGTACCAGCCTGGCGATGAGGTGCGTTCTATTGAGTGGAATGTGACGGCGCGTCTGGGGGAAGTCCGAGGAGAGGCTTACGTGAAGAAATTCACCGAAGAACGCGAACTTTCCGTCATGCTGGTGGTGGACATCAGCGGCTCCGGCGATTTTGGCAGCATCGACCGTAGCAAACGCGAGCTCGCCGCCGAGGTTGCGTGTGTGCTCGCCTTCAGCGCTATACGCAATAATGACCGCGTCGGGTTGCTTCTGTTTTCCAATCACGTGGAACTCTTTGTCCCTGCCCGCCGAGGCCGGCGCCATGCGTTGAGAATTATCCGCGAGATCCTGTTTTTTGAACCCAAAGGGCGGGGTACGGATCTGAGCGGAGCCTTGGAACGGCTGAACCGCCTTTTACACCGGCGGAGCATCGTGTTTTTATTCAGCGACTTTCAAGCGCCCTCGTTCAGCCGCCAGTTGGGCCTCACGGCGCGCCGGCATGACCTTGTCGCCCTGCCGCTGACAGATCCCCGTGAGGAAACCCTTCCCGACATCGGCACGGTCCGCTTGGAAGACACTGAAACAGGGGAGCTTCTGGAAATCGCCACGGGCAGCCAGCAGGTGCGCAAGTCTTACGAGGCCGCAGTGAGGGCGCGGGCCGAGGCGCTCGGGGCGGAAATGCGCAAGGCCGGAGTGGATCGGGTCGCCCTGCGGACGGACAAGGACTGGCTGCCGGCGCTGCAAACCTTTTTTAAACACCGCGAATTGCGCGCGGGGATTTCCGTATGAGGCGCGCTTTTTGGCTCCAGCTTTGGCCCCGCCTTTTGCTCCCGCTTTTGGGGGTCTGTCCAGGGATGCTTCTGGCTCAGACGCAGGACCCCAATGCGCTTCCCCCTTTGCCCATGCCAAACGCTTCGGGAGCTCCCGCAGGTGGGGGCCTTGGCGGGAGCGCGTTCGGACCTATGGGACAGTTCCCTGGAGGACAAGCTGCGGGTGAACTCAAGGATATTGCCCCTCCCGTGGATATCCCCTTCTGGACACCTCTTCATATCACGCTTGCCGTGCTGGCTGGGTTGGTGCTTTTGGGGCTTCTCATTTTTGGTTTACGCCAGTGGTTCAAACGCCCCCGCCCCTTGCCTCCGCCCCCAGATCCCGTGCAGACCGCATTAAAGGCTTTGGATAAACTCGCTGGTGCCGCTGGGGATGCCTTGTCGCCCAAAGAGTTTGCAGCAGCCGTGGCGGGTGTCATCCGTCGTTTTCTCGAAAGCAAACACGGCCTCGAGGCTCCCAGGCAAACCACCGAAGAGTTCCTCGAAGCCATCGAACGCTCGAACCGGTTTGTCCTGCCCGTACGCGAGCAGATGCGCGTTTTTCTCGGTCTGTGTGACGAGCTCAAATTTTCCCGCGTGGACGCCTCCGAAGAAACGCGCAAGGAACTCTTGAAGTCCGCCTTCAAGCTGGTGCAGGAGGATTTGATATGAGTTTTTGGGGGAACGTCGTCTGGGAAAGTCCCTGGGCCTTTTGGCTCCTGACCCTGCTGCCCGTTCTTGCCTGGCGTCTCTCGGGGAGTGGCACAGTTTCGGCGGTGCGTTTTCCGGGCGTCTCTCTGCTACGACAAGTCGGGCGCCCCGTGCGTGATTCCAAGGGGCGCGCCCGCATCGGGTTGATGCTTGTGGGATGGACGGCGCTCGTGGTCGCACTCGCGCGCCCGCAGTTCGCAAAGGACCTCGAAGTCGTCAAATCCAGCGGCATCGACATTCTCATTGCGCTGGATGTCTCCCGCTCCATGCTGGCCGAAGATTTCACCATAGGCGGCAAACGCGCTTCGCGGATTGATGCGGTGAAACAATTGACGGAAGAATTTTTGGAGAACCGATCCAATGACAGGATCGGGATGCTCGCCTTCGCCGGGCGCCCCTATCTCGTGAGCCCGCTGACGCTCAACCACGACTGGCTCAAGGAGAACCTCAAGCGTATCCGGATCGGCATGGTGGAAGACGGAACGGCCATCGGGTCAGCCATTGCGTCTGCAACGCGGCGTCTGGGGGAAAAGAGCGATGCACACACGCGGATCATCGTTCTTCTCACGGACGGCGACAACAATGCAGGCCAGATTTCTCCCAACACGGCGGCCGAGGCGGCGCGCGCCTTGGGGATCAAAATATACACGATTTGCGCGGGCACCCAGGGCTACGTCGACATTCCCGTCAAAGACATGTTTGGAAATACAGTTTATCAGAAAGTCCTGGTGAGCGTGGATGAAAGTCAGACACGAAAGGTCGCTGAAATTGGCGGCGGGAAGTTTTACAGGGCCACCGATTCGGCCGCACTCAAGGGCATTTTTGAAGACATCAACCGGCTCGAAAAGGTGCCCATCGAAGTGCAGCGTTCGCGCCATTTCCGAGACCTTTTCCACTGGCCCCTGGGGTTTGGAGTGGGCTGTCTTGTTTTGTCGCTTTGCTGGGCCCTTTCCGTGGGGAGAAAACTGCCATGAAATTCGCTTCCCCCGCCATTCTCTGGACGTTGTTGATCGTTCCCGTCCTCGCGCTCATGTGGGTCCTGGCGGAACGAAGGGCGCGGAAGCTGGTGCAAAAACTGGTGGCCGCCCGTTTGCGCTCCCAGCTGGTGGGTGAAGTTTCGGGGAGGGTGCTGCGTCTCTTGCTTCTGCTGGGAGGTTTGACGCTGGCCTTGCTGGCACTGGCGCGCCCGCAGTGGGGGGAGGTTGAATCCGAGAGCAAAGGGCGCGGCCGCGACGTTATCATTATCGTAGACGTGTCCCGCTCAATGCTGGCCACGGATCTGCCGCCCACGCGTTTGCAGCGGGCTAAACTCGCTGCCGAGGACTTGGTGCGCCAACTGCCGGCGGACCGTATTGGTTTGGTGGCGTTCGCAGGCTCGGCGTTTCTGCAGGCACCAGTGACGTCGGACCATTCTGCGGTTCTTTCGGCGATCCGGGAGCTGGACCCCGAAATCATCCCGATGCAGGGCACCAACGTCAGTGGCGCGTTGCAGTGTGCCAATGAGGCCTTTGACCGCTCCGAGGGTGGACAACGCGCCATTGTCCTCATCACCGATGGTGAGGATCTAGAGGCGGATGCGATTGCACTTTCCAAAGAAATGTCGGCGAAAATGCGTATATTCACGGTGGGCGTGGGCAGTGCCGAGGGCATCGTGCTTACGGTTCCTTCCCCTAGGGGCGGAACAGAATATATTCGAGATGCAGACGGGAATGTGGTACAGTCGAAGCTGGATGAAGGTCGGTTGCTCCAGATTGCAGAAGCTGGAGGCGGCTTTTATACCCACTTGCTTTCCGGCCCTGCCGAGATGCGCCACATTGCACGAGAAGGCATTAATCATATGGAAGAACACGAAGTGACTTTACAAAAGCAGACCCATGCCGTGGATCGTTACCAGTGGCCGCTGGGAGGTGCCCTTTTGCTGCTCGCAGCCGGTCTTTTTATTGCCGAGAAACCCAAGCGCAGTGCGGCAAACATTCTGGCCTTGGTGGCGTTTCTGCTGAGTTTCGAGTGGACCGTGCCGCCTTCTGCGCAGGCCGCGGCCACTTTGGGCCAAAATTTATACAACTCAGGGAACTATGAAGGGGCGCAGCAGGCTTTCGGGGATGAGTTGAAAGGCGACCCCCATTCTCCGCAACGCGCCTTCAACTTTGGCGTGGCGGCGTATAAAAATAAAAAGTGGGCGGAAGCCATCGATGCGTTTGGAAAAGCTCTTGCCTCGCAGGATCCCGTGCTTCGAAGCCGGGCTGAATACAATCTCGCGAACACGTTGGTGCAACAGGCCCGGCAGGGGCGGCGCGGGCAGGATCACGAGACGCTCGAACAATCCATCGCGCACTATGAGGAATCCTTGAAACGGGATCCCAATTTTGAAGACGCTCGTGCCAACCGGGATTATGTGAAGCGCTTGCTGGAGCAAAAGAAGCAGCAGGAACAGCAGGGCGACGACAGCAAAAAGGACAAAAACAAAGACAAGAACAAGGACGACAAAAAGAAGGATAAAAACAAGGGCGACAAACAGGAAGAGCAGGACGAAAAGAACGGGGATTCCAAAGAGGAGAAGCAAGATTCCGGCGATAAAAAAGACGGAGACGAACAGGGAAAACAAGAAGGGAAACAGGAGGGAAAGGAAGACGGCAAACAAGGACAGGATGGGAAACAGGGCCAGAACAAGGGCGATAAACAGGGGCAGGAGACGGCTCAAAACGGGCAGCAGCCTGAGCCCGTGGAAGAAAAGGCTGGAGAGCAAAAAGAGCGGGGCGATTTGAAGGATGCACCCACAGTAGACAACCCCGGGAAGGGGGATAAACAGGAGAAGGAAGCCCAGATGGCACAGGGCGGGAATGGCAAAATGACTCGCGAACAGGCGGCGGCTTTGATGGAGGCGCTTCGCAGCGAGGACCGGCGTGTGCAGGTTTGGGCGCCTGACAAACAAGAGGGCAAGGGCTTGGAGCGCAAAAAGAAGACGTGGTAGATATTCCCCTGGAATTTTTCTCTCAACCCAGCAAGACGATGAGCAATTTTTGGAGACTCCATGCGCGCGCCGCCGTCCTCGCCATTGCCGCAGCGGCGGTTGGAGTGGCGTGTCAGGTGCAGGCGGATGTTTCAGTGAGTGCAACCGTGGAGCCGGCCGCCACGACCATCGGGGAACCCGTGCACCTGAGCGTTACGATCAACGGGTCCCAGAGTGTGGCACAAGTTCCAAACGTGCCTGTGGACGGCGCCCAGACGCAGCACATTGGAGCGTCCACCCAGATGCGCTTGGTAAACACGTCGCTCTCGGTTTCGCTCACGCACACGTATCTGATCACACCCACGCGAAAGGGAGACCTCACGATTCCCGCCATCGAAGTCAATGTGGGAGGCAAGATTTACCGCACAGAACCCGTCAAAGTGCAGGTTTTGGAGACCGGGCAGACTCCCGCGGGAACCCCTGCAGGAGAGCCCGCCCCGCCTAGTGCCTTGGCGGAAGTAGAGCTCCCCAGCCGCCCGCTGTATGTTGGAGAAGCTTTTGCAGCTGAAGCTCGGTTGCTGGTGCCGCAGGGAGTGGGATGGCGCATCGAACGGATGCCCGATTTTCAAACGGACGCATTCACGAAAACCCCGTTTCAGCAGCCGCAGCAAAGCCAGCAGGCGCGCAACGGGCAGGCCTATCATTTCTGCGGGTTCCGTACCGTGATGACCGCCATCAAGAGCGGCAAGGTACCGCTGGGGCCGCTGACCTTTAACATCCTGATGGCGGCGCCCAAGAAACCGAACAACAACCCCTCGCCCTTCAACCAGCTCTTCAATGGTTTTCCGTTTGATAATCAAGCGACCGCTCTTCAGGAGCGTAAAGTCATTCTCGAACAGCAAACCATCGAGGTTCGCGAACTGCCGACGGAAGGGAAACCCGCCTCCTTCCGGGGCGCCATCGGCCGCTTTCGGTTTAGCACATCCACAGGCCAGAACAGCGTGAAACTGGGTGAACCGCTCAATATCACCATCCAGGTTGAAGGGGAGGGCAATTTCGACCGTATTGAAGCGCCCCCAATGCTCAATACCGAGGGTTGGCGGGCCTACCCGCCCGAGGCCACGTTCGCAAAAAGCGAAGAGACTGGCCTTCGCGGCGTCAAAACATTCCGGATCGCCATTGTGCCGGAAAAGGCGCAATCAAAAACGCCTGTGTTTGAATTCGCGGCTTTTGATCCGGAATCCGGAACGTACCAGACCGTCAAGAGTGCCAGCAGTGACCTTGTGGTAGAAGGCGCCAAACCTCCTGAGCCGGAGCGTGCCGCAGTGCGTGAGACTCCTACGAAACCCGAGACCAAACCGGACACAAAACCTGAGGCCGGAGCCGTCCAGAAAGAACCCGTTTTGCAAGAAACCCTGACCCGGCTCGCGCCGGAAGCTTCTTTTTGGAAGTCACGAACCGCGTTTTGGGGCCTCCAAGCCATTGTAGCCGCCGGTCTTGGAGGTGCGGCAGCCGCTGTGGCTCTGAGTCGGGCTCGTGCCCGCCGTGGACCAGGCCTCAAACTGCTGAGGGACGCGCAACATCTCCAAAAGAAATTAAAATCCCACGAGGACCGCGGCGAGTTTTTGCGCCTTGCGACACGCGTCCTCCAGCTCCGTTCCGCCGCGCGATCGGGCCAGCCCGAAGACGCCGTGGACGCCGCCGCGGCAATCCGAGCGCTGGGGCTTCAGGAAAGGATGGCGCAGGAAGTTCACTGGCTTTTTGAAACAGACGCTGGGGCGCGTTTTGCAGGTGCAAAATCTTCCGGTGCGCTAAAACAAGAAGAGCGGACCCGCGTCCTCCACCTTCTGGAGGGCGTTGCATGAAACTTTTTTTTCGTAACCCTTTGCTTTTATTTTGGTTGGCTTCCCTCTGGGCGGGTCTTTTTCCGCTGCAGGCCACTCCTTTTGAGGAAGGAAACGCCCTCTTTAAAGACGGAAAATTCAAGGAGGCAGAGGCCGCGTACAACCGTTCTCTCGCCCACGATGGGGATTCACCGGCCACCCGTTATAATTTAGGCAAAGTCCAGGAAGCTCTCTCCGATCCCTCTCGGGCGATGCTCGAATGGGAACGCGCATTGCGCCTTTCACCGGACTATTCCGCGGCCAAAAATGCGCTCAAAACAGCACGGGAAACCATGGGCTCCAAAGTAGCTCCTGAACACTGGTGGAACCGATTTCAACCGTCCGCCTTGGCACGTCGCGAAGCGTGGGTGATTGCCACTGGAGCGTGGGTGTTTGCGGTGGCTTTGTTTTTTGCCTTCGCCACAAAACATAAGATGGGAGCCACCGTTCTTGGGAGCTTGGGGCTCGTTCTCACCGGGTTGGGAGTGCTTTGGAGCCTGCACGCCAAAGCAGAAACGGACATGGCGCTTGTGCTCGAGCGCTCCGTGGTCTTCCGTGCCGCGCCTGCCAACCCCGCGCGCGCGCTTGATTCGCTGCCCGCAGGAAGCCGGCTCAGGCTCCTGGACAGCAGCGGCGGCTGGCTGCGCGCCGAGGCAGCAGACCGCCAGATTGGCTGGGTGCCTGTCGCCAGTGTGGAACGAATTTCGCCCTGAAATTCGTATGCTTCTTCGTTCGCGCATCGTCCTTCCCATGACAACGCCCCCGTTGCTAGACGGGGCGGTGCGTGTGGCTCACAATCGCATCACGGACGTCGGTACCGCCGCACAACTCCCACCAGGCTCGGGTGAGGAGGTCCTCGACCTCGGGGCTGTAGCCCTGCTGCCGGGGCTCATCAATGCCCACTGCCATCTCGACTATTCCTCCCTCCGCCACGCGATTACCGCCCCCGCTGGCTTTACGGAATGGGTGCAGCGCCTCAACTCCATCAAACGTCAACTTTCCAACGACGACATCCTTGACGCAATCCGCCGCGGTTATGCGGAAGCCCAGCGTTTTGGCACGACTACGATTTGCAGCATGGCGGCCTTCCCGGACCTGATCCCTCAATTGCCGCCCGCCCGGCTCAGGACATGGTGGTTCTACGAAATGATCGATATCCGCCACCGGAACACCTCCGACGACGTGGTGGCTGGCGCGCTTTCCTTTTTTGATGCCCGTCAGGACGATCTTACACAATTCGGTTTGAACCCGCATGCGCCCTACACGGCGTCTCTGCTCCTCTACCGCCTTGCCTGGGCATGTGCGCAACAGAATGGAATGCCTCTTACGACCCATGTGTCTGAATCTTTGGAAGAGTCTGAAATGTTCGAGAAAAGCAGCGGCCCTTTGTACGCCTTTCTTGAGGGCCTGCTACGTCCTATGCATGACTGCGGACATGACACGCCCTTTGGCTGGCTCTGGCGCAATGGGGCGATTGGCAGCGACTGGCTCCTGGCACACATGAACGATCTTAAAGCCTCGGACTTTGCTCTTTTGGATGCTCTTCCAAAGGACCGCCTTCCGAATGTTGTGCACTGTCCGGGCAGTCACGCATATTTTAAACACCCTCCCTTTCCGTTCGCCCGACTGGCCGGAATGGGCGTCAACATCAGCGTGGGCACCGACAGTCTTGCCAGCACGGATTCGCTCAGCCTTTTGAGTGAACTCCGCAAACTTCACCTTGGGGAGCCAGGCCTTTCTGCGGAGGATCTACTCCACACGGTGACGCTCGCTCCTGCGCGGGCGCTTGGAAAAGAAGGGGAATTGGGCTGTATCTCTCCAGGAGCTCTCGCCGATTTAATAGCCATACCCTGCTCGGGTCACCTGCCTCTTGCCGCCGCAGAGTGTATCGCACACACAGGTCCCGTTTCGTGGATGATGGTGGATGGCAAAATTTCTGAATTTGAGACAGTCTGAGGTTTCCCATGCGTGCCAGCCGCTTTCCTATCCCCCTCTTTTGCCTTTTTTTCGTGCTCTCGCTTTCCTCAGAGGGTGCCACTAAAAAAAAGAGCGCCGCGACCGGGCATACGCCTCACGCTGCTTCCAAACCTGCCTCCAAACCTGCGTCCAAGGCTGCTCCGGCAACAGTGCCTACCAAAAAAGAAGCTGTCGAAGACGATGATGATCTCGATCTTGCAGCCAAAGGGGCCATTGTCGTTGACGCTCTGAGTGGAAAACCTTTGTACCAGAAAAACTGTGACTCCCGCTTTTATCCAGCGAGTACTACCAAGATCATGACAGGGCTCTTGGTGATTGAAGCCGGGCATTTGGATGCCACCGTGGAGATCACCGCGGAAGACGCGAAGGTTGGGGAAAGCAGCCTGAATATCCATGCCGGCGAAACGTTCACCCGCCGGCAAATGCTGTACGGTCTTCTGCTCAAAAGCGCCAATGACGTTGCAGCGGCATTGGGGCGGGACAACTGCGGTAGCATTGAAGCGTTCGCGCTTAAAATGACGGAACGGGCGCGTGAATTAGGCTGTACGAACACCCAGTTTACCAATCCCCACGGTCTTCATAACGCCGCTCATTTTACCACGCCTCGGGATCTCGCCATCATCACGCGCGCGGCGATGAACCAACCGATGTTCCGCCAGATTGTGGGGACCAAACAAGCCCGTTGGGAGGCACCTTCCGGGCAGCGTGTGCTCACCAATCACAACCGCCTCCTCGACCGTTTCCAAGGCTGCAACGGAGTCAAAACAGGGTACACGATCCCAGCGCAGCAAGTCCTTGCAAGCTCGGCTTACCGCAGTGGGCGCGAGGCGATTGCTGTTGTCATGCATACGGACAAACCAGGCATTTGGGAGGATAGTGCAAAGCTGCTCGAGTTTGGCTTGAGTCACTCCGCAGAAGAACCGCCTGTGGCCGGCCGCTGACGGCTTACGGGCGTCAAGGTGCACTCATGAAGAGCTCGAGCGACGACGACTTAAAACTCGCTTCTCCTTGAAAAAAGACGCCGTCTCACCCGCACCCCCGCGCTGACAAACCCGGGGTGGGTTTGGTTTTTAAAAATCCCTCCCCTGCATTCCGTGTCGCTGAAACAACTGCGCATCACTGCATTTTTTCAGCCCAAGCAAAAGGTTCCGCCAAAAAAGAAGGCTCGTCGAATTCACTGCGTTGAAACTTTTCCCGGGTCTCCTGCACATCCTCCCATGCAGTCAACACCCAACGGACACGGTCACCTGGGCGCAGAAAAGAAGCCTTCGCTGCCTTTTGCTCCTGCATACTCCAGGTGTAGACAAGGCACTGTTTGCCTGCTTCCACCGGTTCATCCCCGACCGCTAAATCCACAAGAAGCACACTCATAATATGCTCCTTGTAGGGAACCGTTCCCGGTTTAGGAGCTGAAGATAGGCGCGCCACCGTGCCCTCCACATGCCGCCTCGAGCCGGCTGGCGGACAATAAAACGTCGGATTGGGTGTCGCCCCCAGTTCCATGGACAGAAGTTTCCAGTCGCCGAAAGACAACTCGCGCGCCGCACATTCCCACACGACCACCTTTTTTCCTGCCAACCGGTCCCGGCCCTTGGCGAGTTCCTGCTGGAGCATTTGCCTTGTTGCAAACGCTCCATCACTGTTGCGCAAAAGAGCGTCCACCGGTGCATCCAATGCGGCACTGAGATGCTCCGCTAATCCGGCCTGTTCTCCCCAGCCCATTTCTCGCAAGGAAAAGATGTTTGCGAAACTGTCGCCCAAAAGCAAAACCTCTGCGTTGGGGGATGCCTTCCAGAGCATGCCTTCGGAAGATACCACCCGAGTTTGCACGGTTTCGGGTGCATACACCTTCTGCGATGCAGGAAGCCCCAACAGCGCCACCGTATCTCCATGCGCCGTCACAGATCGTATTTCCATGACCCCCACTTGTTTGGAGGCGGATCCGGGGGGGTCAAGAGGCGGACTTGCTTCCGAAGCCGCCTGCCCCTCCTCTCCATACGCAACTGTTCGTGCTAAAGATTGCGCAACCGCCTCCATGGCCTGCGGCGTCCAGTGAGTGTCCCTCGCCAAGTACTGGGCTTCGCCGGTGCGCTCTCGACGTTCCATCAGGAGTGCCGTTGGATCAAACACCTCGATCCCATGAGCGCGCAGTATTTCGGCAAAAGACGTGAAGGAAGCGTTTTGACGAATACGCTGTTTTGCGCCGGCGCTCTGGTCCAGCCGATCCGCCTCGATGCACGGTTTCACCGGCACTGGCATGAAAATCAGACGAATGCCGCGGTCCGCAAGTTGGCGGTTAAAATCGAGGACTGCTTTCAAGGGGTCCGCGTCGACATGTTCCCGCTCGAAACGTTCACGCTGCCGGCGCTGGTCCAGGAAGGGCCGGCCATTGACATAGTCGATGTCTTTTTGAAAGAAGAGCCATCCCCCCTTGGCCACGACGGCCTGCGTATTGCCCTCACCGAAAACCCCCACCAAGGCGGTTTGCACAAGGGGTCGCAATTTCCTCACAAGCACGGAAGACTCCGCCAGCGCTGTTTCAAAACCGTGGATTGCTGCAGGTGAAGGAAGCCATTCCCACAAAGCAGAAAAGCCAGCCCCTGCCCGCGAGGGGGCCTCTTCCGGAGACTCATCGCGGACGTCCGCGATGCGGTGTCCGGACGTCTTCTTTGCGCTCGCCAAAGCACCGCTCCAAGCGGCGAGAAAACCCGTGCTCAACAGCAAAAGAAATCCAAAGAGCAAAATGCGGCGGGCACTCAGGCTCAACGTGGAATGACCCAAATCACGCTGTGCCTCGGCTTCTCGCGAGACAAGCGGCGCGCCGCGCGGCTCGGAGCCGACAGGGTTGGCAGAGTTTCGGGACATTTAAAAAATAAAATAAATGAAGGGATTGTAATCCTGCGTGAGAAGCGCCACCACAGCGGTTGAGCCCACCGCCAGGACGCACAGCGCTTTCGGGACCGTTAACGTCTGCGTCCAATCCCACGTCTGACGCCCGCACGCTACCACAAGAATTCCCAAAGCGAAATGGACCTGCAAGTAGGGCTGCTGGGTCCAGCCCGCAAGGTTTTCCAAAGTTGTTTGAGGGGGGAAAATCCGGCCCATCGCGGCGAGATATTCCAGCGCGTCTGGAAGGGTCGCCGCTCTAAAAAAGACCCACCCCACCAGCACCACGCCCAGAGTGAAAATTCGGCGCGCAAACAAGGGCAAACAAACGTGCGGAAACTGAATTCTAAAAACACGCTCTCCAGCGAGCACCGCGCCATGCAACGCACCCCAGACGATAAAAGTCCAGGAAGCTCCATGCCAGAGACCTCCCAGGAGCATTGTTAGAAACAAGTTCAAACAGGCCCGCGCTTCCCCCAAACGATTACCACCCAGAGGTATATAAAGATAGTCACGCAGCCACGAGGAAAGCGAGATGTGCCAGCGCCTCCAAAAATCCGTGAGGGACGTGGCCGCATACGGTGCGTTGAAATTGCGCGCAAAAACAAACCCGAACAGCAACCCCAGTCCTATGGCCATGTCTGAGTACCCACTGAAATCAAAATAGATCTGCATCGCGTAGGCGAGGATGCCCGTCCAGGCCTCTACCGCTGTGCGTGTCGCGGACTCAAAGGCCACGTCGGCTATTTTCCCGCACGGATTTGCCAACAGCACTTTTTTTGCAAGGCCCATCAGGAAAAACGCCACGCCGCGTGCAAACTTATCGAAGGAAAGCGTCCGCTGTTTCAACTGCTCTGCCAGGAAAGAAAACTTGAGAATGGGCCCCGCAACCAAGTGCGGAAACATGGAAACAAAGCAGGAGAAATCAATGAAGTTGGACATCGCCTCGGCTTCGCCGCGGTAGACGTCGATGATGTAACTCAACGCCTGAAAAGTATAGAAGCTAATACCAAGCGGCAGAATGATGTGCAGTGATGTTTGAAACGTCGCTGAGGAACAGCCCAAGGCACTCGCGAGCTGGTTCCACGCCTCAACTCCAAAGTGAAAATACTTAAAGAATCCAAGGGCGGTGAGATTGCTTACCACAGAAACCAGCAGCGCCAGCTTGCAGGTCCGTTTTGCAGAAACATCCGAAGCCTGCGGCGAAGGACAACCGCCGGAGTCAGCGCCCTTCCAGAAGCGCCACTGGCCACGGGCAATCACAAGACTTAAGAGCCAGTCGAGCGTCGTTGTGGCGAACATCAACAAAACGAAACGCGGTTCTGCCCAGCCATAAAAAACATAGCCGGTCACCACGAGCCAAAGGTTGCGCACGCGCTGAGACGCACCAGCCAGCAGGTAATAAACCGCCAGGGCGACAGGCAAAAAATAGAATAGAAAAAGATGCGAACTAAAGACCATGCGGCGAGGTCGCTAAAAGAAAACAAACAAGAACCAAAAATGAATGCACTTCGAGTGTTTTATTTATAGTGTGGGAGAACCATTTGAAATGAAGATGACAAGGATTGCGACCAGAGCCGCCTGTTTTCGATATCTAAGGATATGTCTTGCAACCATCTCCATCTATTGTGCTGCATCCTTTCAGGCTTCCGCGGCGTCTCCCTCCAAAGCTTCCCCTGCGGCGCAGGCTCCGGTTGCCGAGGGCAAAGACGGCTGGCTGTTTTTAGAATCTGAATTGCGGTTCCTGTCCTTCCCGGTGTTTTGGGGAAAACAGGCGCTCCAATCGGCTCGCTCCCCCAAGCCCGAAGCCGCCGATCCCCTGCCCGCGATTGTGGATTTTAGTCGGCAACTAGCCGGGCGAGGGATTCTTCTTTTTGTGGTTCCAGTCCCCCCGAAGGCGTGGCATGGAGCCCGCCTCCCCGCTCGCGCGCTCGAAGGGCTCTCCTCGGACTCCCTCGGGAAGTTCTACAAGCTGCTCACGGCAGAAGGCGTGAAGGTCATCGATTTACGCGCCGCCTTTAAAGAGCGAGAAGAAGCAGGGGAGCAGATGTACTGCAAAACAGACTCGCACTGGTCGGGTGCCGGCTGTGTCGCGGCAGCCGTCACCGTCGCCAAAGCTCTTGCAGACGCCGGTGTGGCGGTTTCCCAAAGCCCTTTGCCGGCGCGCTGGACGCAGGCGCGTATCCGGGGCGACTTGCTGGACCTCAAGCAGGCGCCTCCCAGCGAGGAAGAGCTGCTGCAGATCCGTAGAATTGGGGATGCCCCTCTCCAACCCAATCCCTCCAGCAGCCTCCTTGTTTTGGGCGACAGCCACACTCTTGTCTTTCACGACTTTCTTGCCGAAGGCGCTGGATTCCCCGATCAACTTGCGAAAGAAACGGGGATCACACCCGACTGGATCGGCACCAGAGGTTCGGGTGCCAATGCCGTGCGCGTCAGCTTGCTTCGTCGCGCCCTGAAAGAGCCCTCTTATTTGGAGTCCAAAAAGGCGATTGTGTGGTGTTTTGCAGCCCGTGAGTTCACGGAATCTGAACAAGGATGGCAGCGACTGCCACTGACCGTCGAGAAATCCGTAAAATGAAGCTCAAGCGGTTTATTTTGGCGGCCACGCTCTGGGTTGGCACTTTTGAGGGTGTCGCGGAAGAGGGCACCGATGCGACCACCTGTCCTTGCGCCGAGACGAACCTCGTGGATCTGGTGATTCCGGAACGCCCTGATGAACAAAAAAAAAGGCCGCCTGGGCCTCAGCCTTCGAGCTCAAAAGAACCGCGGAGAACAGGCTCGCCCGCTGCCTCAGGGCCGCGCGCTAAAGTGCTCGTCTTGGGGGATTCCCTAGGCCTTTGCGGCTTTGGCAAGACATTGGATGCACGGCTGCGAAAAGACCCGTCCGTCAGTGCGGTTTACACCTATCTGGCATGCGGAACCGTCCCCATCAGTTGGCTCAAAACCGGTTCATACGCGCACGCGCACACCGCCTGCGGCTACTGGTCCATCGAAGGCAAAAGCGGTGAACCTTCTTCCGAGGTGCGCGACACGTACGGCATGCGGCCCGGCAAAAGGCCCGAATCACACGTCGTTCCGAAAATTGAAAACCTTTTAGAAGAACACAAGCCTGACATTGTGATCTTTCAAAACGGCACCAATTTGTTGAGTCTCTTCAGCGATGGCAAAACCATCCTGCCTGCCAGACACGATTCTCAGGTCCGAATGTATCTGAGTCCTTTTATGTCCTTTCTGTCGGAGAAGGCTCCTACGGTCAAAAAAGTCTACTGGATAACACCTCCGGTTTCCGGTCGTGTCACCGCGGAGATTCAGGAATTTTTATTCAATCGCATTGCTTCCTATGACTGTGCGTTTTTGAACGTGGTAGACAGCAGGGCGTTAATTAAGTACCCATACCGCAACACCATGCCCGATAAGGAGCATTTTGTAGGGCGGGATATGGATATCTGGGCGGAAGGGGTTTTTAACAGGATCTCGGAGGACCTTTCCGCGGGGCTTCTGAGTGCGGCTCCCGCGTCCAGACAGAAGCTTCGACCGCTGCTCGCCAAAGCCGAGGGCACGTCGCACTCCTCTGGAGAAGCACGTTCGAAAATCGTCGTGCGGGCAAGACTCCTTTCTAAGTCCGAACCCCTGACGGCTGACAAGCTTCTTCCCTATCAAGAGTCCATGGTGAGTTTCCTCTACCAGGTCGAGGAGGTTCTCTCCGGCCATTACTCGGACTCGCAGATCGTGGTGATGCATCCCGCACACATCCGCCTAAAACCACAGGCCCTCGAGAATTATAAAATCGGATCGACCTTCAAATTCGACCTCTTGGAATTCGACGGTTCCCCCTGGGAGTCCATTAAACGCAGCGAAGAAACCGGGCGCATCGAACTGCGGCCCTTTATCCGCAAAGAAGACGAGGCGCGCTTTCCGTCGGTGCCGATTAAAAAAACCGAGCCATGATTACTTGCAGGCATTTCATCGTCTTCTTTTTCGGTTTTCTCGCGGTGTTTCCTCTGCACGCTGGCTATACAAAGCCGATCTTTAGTGGTTCCCAGAAAGTACTTTACATAGGAGATTCGCTAACAGTCGGTCCGTTCGGACGCGAACTGCAAAACTTCCTCTGCGAAAACTTGAGTGAAAAGCGTGTGTATGTTTACGCCTCGTGCGGCTCGTCTCCTGAACATTGGCTGGACCATGAACCCGCTCATGTTTCCAAGTGCGGTTGCCGGGTCAAAACGCCTTCCCTATTCATGGTCCGCGAATTTGAAAAAGGCAGGCCTCCGGAACCCTTCGCCACGCCAAAACTCAGCCCCCTACTGGATCGAATCCGTCCCACTACCGTGATCGTTCAACTCGGCACGAACTGGTTTGACCTTCTCGAACAACATCCGAGCGCCGAAGAAATCGCGCGGCTGGAAGTTTTCTTAACCGCCTTTGTAGATACCATTCAGAACAGTCCGGGACGCCCCGCTCTCCTCTGGATCACACCCCCGGATTCCTCGCGATTTCGCGCCATCCAGGGGAAGGTGACCAAACTTCTGATCGCGACTGGAAAACGCAAGCGTTTCACCGTCATCGACTCCTCAAGCATGGTCCGTTACGAACCAGGCCATTCAGGAGGCGATGGAGTACACTACTACGGGGCCTCCGCCATCACTTGGGCGGACGGCGTCAAAAAACGCCTGCTCAATCTACTCTAAACCTAAAAACGGCAAAGGGAGATCAGATGCCGGAGGCATCACCGCCATTTGCCGGTGGTTGAGCGAAGCGACACCACCGGTTGTCAGACCACAAAACAAGGCATCCCAGAGGGATGCAAGACTGCGCCAAGCGTAGGTTCTTCACCGGTATCACGCAGCTTCAGACAGCCCCAGCACACTCTGGCATCCCTTTGGGATGCGTGTTTGTGGGGCTGGAAGGTACCGGTGGTGTCGCTTCGCTCAACC
>CANJPY010000107.1 GCA_947476255.1 Chthoniobacteraceae bacterium
CGGGCGCATTACGGGCCGCAGTATCGGAACGAACGCCTGCATGAGCAATACGGCCTGACTCGTTTCCCCACGAGCGCCACACGGCAATACAAATGAAGCAAACCGGAGAACAGCCTCCGAGAGCCGGATGCGGGAAATCCGCCCGTCCGGTTCGATGAGGGGGAGAGGAGGACAAGGAGTGGTTGTGGCCGCAAACCATCCTCGTCTCCCTACTCTATTATGGTGTATTTCGGCGTGAGACGAATTTTGGAGCTGCAATTTTTTTTATTTAGGTTCCAATAAAGGCCGTCTTGGAGGGTCTTCATCAACAAGAAGCCCCCCGCAACTCCCCAGAACATGTTTGGCTCAAAACAAAAAAAGAAAACGGAGTGGGTGCAAACTGCGATGCAGCGGTATGAAAAGCCGTTGTTGCAGTATTCTTACAGCATCGTACGCGACCTAGAGCGTGCGAGAGATGTCGTTCAAGAAACCTTTATGCGCTTGTACAAGCAGGAGCAGGAGGCCATTGAAGGTCATCTTTCACAGTGGTTGTTTACGGTTTGCCGTAATTGTTCCCTCAAAGTGTTGCGCAGCCAAGAGCGTTACGTCCATGTGGAGACCTCCGAATTCGAAGGCCGCAGCTCGGACGAACCTTCGCCCTCCTTTGAACTGGAGCGCAAGGAGCGTGTGGCTCGGTTGATGGAATTAGTGCAAGAGTTGACGCCGAATCAGCGGGAAGTGGTTCGGCTTCGGTTCCAGAATTTTCATTCCTATCAGGAGATCAGTGAAATAACGGGTCTGAGTGTGGGCAATGTGGGCTTTATTTTAAATGCAGCGATGCGGAGTTTGCGCGACAAGATGGAGCGCGACGATCGCGAAGAAAAAATTATCTATCTTACGAAAACGGCCTGAAATCCCGAGGCGGCTCTTTCAGCCTGACACCTTAATCTTATGCAACGCAGGATCAGCGATAACGACATCACCAACTACGTCATGAACGAATTGGAGCCGCGTGAGCGTCTCTACGTCGAGTCCATGATGCTTGGCTGTGATCGTTCCCGGGAGGAAGCGATGTCGTTGATGGAGGTGTCACGTCTTCTTGAAGAGGGATTGGAAGGAGAGTTGCTGAGCCCCGATTTGGTTCTGGATGCACAGCGTCGGAACGAGATTTTTGAGCACGCTCCGACACAGGCATGGGAGTCCGTGTGGCGGATCTCTGCGGCGGCCGTGGCGATGGCTGCCTGCGTTGCCTTTTCGGTTGCCGCTCCTGTGATTTCCAAGATGGCCTTCCGGAGCGAGTTGTCCAAATCCGCGATCGCACGGCAGCTTGCCATTGACGATTACTCCGATGTGGTGGATCCCGCCGCCTTTCCGATTGCCATGTTTGACACGGACGATGCGAACCAGGGTGGGGTTTCCGACGAGTTTCCCACCCATGTTCTTCTTCCTACGGGCGCGGTGAATTTCGGTGAGATGCCGATGCCCTATCTGGGCTCTGACATCAACTAAGCTTCGAGCTCGAGAGGGAAGGTGAACCTTGCGTACCGCCGTGCGGACCGTTTACCCGTTGGGTTACAGTTTTTGGAGCCCTCTTTGGGATAATACCAGCAACCCGTAAGATACAGGTTGCTGGGGTATGCTTGGTGCAGGTTTTCTAGCGCTTCAGCGCTCAGGGCTCCACTGTGGTGACCGCACTTTCGCGTTGGGATTTGAGGGCCGCGGCGAAGATTTTGTGGGAGGCGACAGCTTCTTCTGGAGTCGCGCAACCGAATCGTCCGTCGAGTTGGCCGTCGCGCTCAGCGAGGTAGGCCGCCCACATTTGCTGGATGACGTCAGCGAAGCCGGGTTCAAAGATGCCTCCGGTCACGGTTTTAAACTGCGTGCCGAAACCAAGTTCGGTGCGTTTCCACCACTGTTCTTTGGCGCGCTCGAACACCCAGAGCGTCTTTGGTTCCGCGGTGCTAAAGCGGATTCCTCCGTCAGTGCCGAGCATTTCGAGAAACCATGTATTTGTCGCGCCGGGGGCGAGCCTCTTCATTTCCAAACGGAGAGGCACCTCGTGGCCGGCGATATTTGTCCAGGCATGAATGAGTGCGTTGTCCCACGTGTCACAACTCGCCGACCCGCCTTTGCCGTCGGGACGCTGGGCATAGCCTTTTTGAAGTTGCGCAAAAAGCCTCTGGGGAGTCCAGCCAAGGCGCAGAGGAACGTGGCACGCGTGCATGCCTAGGTCGTTGAGGGCACCTCCTTCGCCGCATTTGGCGCTCAGCCGTTTCCAGTTTGCAGGCTTGGTCGGATCCAGATCGCTGCTGTGATGAAAGCCGCTGACGACCTCAAGGATACGTCCGAGGGCGCCGCTTTTGGCATACTCGAATGCGCGCAGTGCTCCGGGAAAAAAGGGCATTTCCGAACTGCATCGTACAAAGCGTCCGCTTTCATGCACGGCTTTTAGAATTCGTTTGGCGCTCGCAAGGTCAATACCGAAAGGCTTTTCTGCGAGCAGGTCTTTTCCTGCCGAGAGCACGTCCGTGTATATTTTTTCGTGTTGGTCGTGCGGAACGGCGACGTAAACGACATCCACTTCGGGACTGGCAAGAAGGGTGTGGTAGTCTGTGGTGCGCAGGTGGCAGGAAGGGATTTTTTCAAACCATTCCAGCGCCTGCGGATTGAGGTCCGCAACGGCCGTGAGTACGGGCGTGACCGAGATGTCGGTGAGCGCGCACCAGCGTGCGAAGGCGCTTGCAATTTCGCGGCCCATGAGGCCCCCACCAATGATTCCGATGCGCGTGTATTTCATGTTTGAAGGTTTGTTGAAGTTGAAACGGCCGATTGTTTTGCCTCTTGCCTATAAGCTTGGGCCAGAATGCTCACCGGTTGGGCCACCCGGATGGAAGATCCGCTTTCTGCCAAACCCCGGGCAATCTGGAGGTGGCAGCCCGGATTGGACTGCATTAAAAATTGAGCCCCGGTTTTTTGGATCTGGCCAACCTTGCGTGCTAACAGATCTGCGGATTGCGCAGGCTGGGTGATGTTGTAAATTCCCGCGCTTCCACAGCACCATGAGGCTTCGGTGAGTTCCACGAAGCGGACGCCGGGGATTTTGCGAAGGAGGTCTCTGGGTTGTTTGGTGACTTTTTGACCATGGGCAAGATGGCAGGAATCGTGATACGTCACCGTTACGGGTTCGGAAAACGGGGGGCAGACTGGGGGGCGGGCGCCAATTTCCAGCAGCCATTCGTGGATGTCCCGGATTTTGGAGTCCCACAAGACGGCTCGTTCCGCATACGCTGGGTCGTTTGCGAGCAACGTTGCATAGTGGCGCAAATGCGAGCCACAGCCTCCGGCATTGGTGATGATGGCATCAAAACGTTCCGCAGGAATGAGGTCCATCAGGCGTTTTGCGACGGTCGCCGCCAGTTGCAGTTCTCCGTTGTGAGCGTGCAGGGACCCGCAGCAGGGCTGTTCCGGAGCGGTATGGACGCTGCATGCATTGGCTAGAAGGACGTCCACTGTGTCTCGGTTAATGTCCGAGAAAACAAGGTCTTGCACGCATCCAGTGAGGAGCGCCACATTGTAGCGCGGGGCGGAAGCGGCCTCATTGGGTTGAATGAGTTCATCCGAGAAGGCGGGTGCAACCTCGGGCGTCTGCGGTTCCAAGCGGCGCAGATTTGCAGGCAGGAGGCGCGTGAGGCCGCAGCGCCGCACCAGTGCTTGCAAGCCGCTCTTTTGGTAGAGACGCAGCATTCTGCCCATCAGCCTCAGCAGGGGAGGATTCAGAAAAAGGATCCTCAAAGTGAGCGTCCTCCAAATGCTCCGGACCGGCGTGGCGGTAATTTGCGAGGTTTCGATGTCGGACCGGGCGGCCTCCAGAAGTTGTCCGTATTGGACGCCAGCGGGACACGCCGTCTGACAGGCGAGACATCCGAGGCAGTAGCTCATTTCTTCTGCGAAGTCTTTGGTGATGGTGAGCTCAGCGTCTGCCACGGAGCGCATCAACGCGATACGTCCCCTCGGGCTGTGGCGCTCTCTGCGAGTGGTCTCGTAGGTAGGGCACGTGGGCAGGCACATGCCGCAGTGCATGCACTGTTGGAGTACCGAATAATCGAGCTCAGAGAGGGAGGTGCCCACTGTGTAATTAGTTGAAGATCTTTCCCGGATTGAGGAGGCTTTGGGGATCGAGTGCGGCCTTGATTTTGCGCATTAAATCGTAGCTGGCGTCCCCGAGTTGTTTTTTGAGCCAAGGCTTTTTTGCGATGCCAACACCGTGTTCGCCCGTAATGGTGCCGCCGAGTTCAAGCGCCTTTTCCACAATTGCTTCCAGCGCTTCATGGACCCGTTTCATTTCATCCTGGTCTCGTTCGTTTGTGAGGAATGTTGGATGGAGGTTCCCGTCGCCCATGTGGCCAAAGGTTCCCACTTGGAGTTTATATGCGGCGGCGGTTTGAGCGATATATGCGACCATCTTGGCGAGTTCACTCCGGGGAACCGTGATGTCTTCTAAAATGGTGGTGGGCTTGATCCGGGCCAGTGCCGAGAACGCGTTTCTGCGCGCCGCCGCAAGGCTGAGAGCCTCTGCTTCATCATTCGCTGCGCGCACGGAACGGGCGTGGTGTTTGAGGGCGAGTTCCCGCATGATCTCCGCCTCTTCGGCCACAGCGGCTGGATGTCCGTCTGTCTCCATCAGCAGGACGGCATCGCAATCCGTGGGCAGTCCGATCTTGGCGTAGGACTCGACGCAGTTCACCGTCATGCGGTCCAAAAACTCAAGGGTGCACGGAATGATACGCGCCGCGATAATCGCAGAGACGGTTTCCGCGGCATCCTCCATGCGATCGAAGACCGCCAGCAGGGTCTTCCTGGCCGCGGGTCTTGGCAAAAGTTTCAGCAGGACTTCGGTGATGATTCCCAGAGTTCCCTCGGACCCGATGAAGAGGTCTTTCATCGAATATCCGGCGACGTCTTTCACACAGGCATTACCAAGCCGCACAATGGTTCCATCCGGGAGAACCGCCTCCATGCCCATGACATAATCCCTTGTGACTCCGTATTTTAAGCCACGGAGGCCGCCGGAGTTCTCCGCGACATTGCCGCCGATCGTGCTGATTTTCAGGGAGCCGGGATCGGGTGGATAAAACAAGCCGTAGGGGGCCGCCGCTTCGTCAATGCGTTGTGTAATCACGCCGGACTGGGCGCGCAAAGTCAGGTTGCGAGGATCTATATTGAGGATAGAGTTCAGTTCCACCAGACAGAGTACCAGCGAGCCGGCCGTCGGCACGCTGCCCCCGCTCAAACCTGTCCCGGATCCGCGAGTGACGACCGGAATCTGATGGGCGCTGGCCAGCCGAACACACGCCGCAACTTCCTCCGTATTGTTTGGAAAAACCACCGCCCCAGGGGATTCTCTAAGGGCGGCGGTTCCATCAAAGCCATAAGGAATGACATCCTCCGGCGACGTCAGCACGGCTTTGGGCCGGACAACTTTCGTGAGTGAGTCGAGAAAGGACGTGGGAAGAGGCATTGCGAACGGCAGGTTTTATCACCGAATACCCATCAGGTGGCGAAGAATGTAAAGTTCCAGAGCTTCCTGATCCCGCTCGTTTCTACATTTATTCACAAAGGCATTGTCCAGAGTGCGTACTTTTTCCACCAAGTGCAGGAAAATCTCGCGGCTGTTGCGGAGATGGTCCGTGACGGGACACCCGCGTTGTGTGCGGATCGCTTTGACGTCGAGGCCGATGAACTCGCCCCTGCTGCCATACCCTGCGTCTTCGAGAACACGGATCTGATTGAAGGCAGCCCGCAGGTTGGCTCCGCCAAAGTTCTTGTCCTGGTCGTATTTGAGGCCGTTTTGATCGTTCAGGTGAACGCTTGCCAGTTTGTCGTGCGCCAGGGCAAATGCCATCTCGTCGCTTGGGTCCAATCCTGCAAGCAGGGCATGGGCGGACTCAATCAGTCCCTTGACGCGGTTGTGGTTTTTGGACGCGTATGACAGCGCTACGGCGTGGCCGATGGTGGGCACGTAAGCCTGGTCGGTTGGTTCGTTGGGCTTGGGCTCGATCCAAACTTCAATGTTCGGATCGTAGTCAAGCATCGCGTTGATGGTCTCAAGGATCCGGTTGTAGGCTAGGCGCGCATCTTTTGCTTCGCGGATGTAGGTGCCTTCGCGGGCCAACCAGAGCACAATCGCCTTGCAGTCAAGGGCACGGGCGATATCGATGCACTTTTTGGTTCGGTCCCAAGCGTAGGCACGGTCCGTTTCGCTGTTGGAAGTGTAGCAGCCATCGGTGGTTTGTTCCGCAAACCACAACCGCGGCGCCACAAATTCTGGTGTCAGGCCCTGGTTTGCGAGCATCGCTTTGACTTCGCTCGCCTTGGCTTGGATTTGCGCGGGGGTGAGGCCGTCCAAGTTCGGAACCACATCGTCATCGTGGAACTGGACTCCCTCAAATCCCAGCGGACGGTAGAGGGCAAATTTCTGTTCGTGGGGAAACACGGGGCGAACATCGACGCCGAAAGGATCAGAGCCTTCGCTGATATTCCAAGGCCCGAAGGAGAAACGGTAAGTGATGGGACTGCTCATGTGGGGTATTGTAGGCAGGCTTCGGGGAAGTTCTACGCCTGTGGTTTCAATTTGTGCGTGTATTGTCTCAAAATCAAGGCGCCAACTGCGGTGGGCATGCTATCAAAGACGCTGGTTAAATCGCGGCTTCCTTAGGCGATACCCCCGCAGTTTCTCAAGCTGATCGCCGCTGGGACGTCGAGAAAAGCCATTTGTGCCCATTAGCCTTGATGCGTTTCTCTCGTTTGTTTTGAATCTGACTCCGCTACCTCGGAAGGATTTCAGCGGTTTCACAGAATTAAGTCATGCGCATTGTTTTGAAATTTGGTTCGGGCATCCTTGCCTCGCTCAAGGGAAACACTCTTGATCGGAGGCAGTTCGAGCGTTTGTGCAAGGATGTCGCGGGGTTGGTTCGCCAGGGGCACGAGTGTATTTTGGTCTCTAGTGGAGCGGTTGCTGCGGGGTTGGCCTCCTTGGGAATCGGGGTCCGCCCTGAAGATCTCGCGTTGCGGCAGGCGTGCGCTGCGGTGGGGCAATCCAAGTTGATGGCCTTATACGCGGAGTGTTTTGCCCCGCACGGGTTGCAGGTTGCCCAGCTATTGCTCACCCATGGCGATATCGACAGCAGGACCCGTTCAGAGAACGTGCGCAGCACTTTGAGCTGTCTTTTGGAGCGGCGTAACGTGGTGCCAATCATCAACGAGAACGATTCGGTGGCGACAGAGGAGCTTAAGTTCGGGGACAACGACCGCCTTTCCGCAGAGGTTGCCGTTCTTGCAGAGGCGGATATGCTCTTGTTAATGACCAGTGTGGAGGGGCTTTTGGACAAGAAGGGGAAGCGGCTCTCGGTGGTGGCCAATGTGGACGAGGTGATGGGGCTTGCTCGGGACGACAAGGGGAGACTTTCAGTCGGCGGGATGGTGTCGAAACTCCAGGCGGTCAAGTTGGCGGTTGACGCGGGGGTTGTGACTGCGATCGCAGGGGGGCGCAAAGCGGGGCAGATTGGAGCGGTTGTGGCGGGCAAGGATGCTGGGACGCGTTTTCTGTTGGCAGGGAGGGGGATATGAGTGGTCTCAAGGAGTTGGTCCTAGAGTATGGAAAGCGGGCGAGGGGGGCTGCTCGGCAATTGGCTCGCAGTTCGACGCAGCAGCGCAATGGTGGAGTGGAGGCGATGGCGGACGCCATACTGGCGGCGGAGGTGGATATCTTGGAGGCTAACGGGCTCGACGTTGCCGCCGGAAAAGAGAAGGGCCTCTCCAGCGCGATGTTGGACCGCCTGACTTTGACTTCGAAGCGGGTGCACGCGATGGCGCAGGGGGTGCGCGAGGTGGCGGCCCTTCCGGATCCCGTGGGTGAGGTGATGCGTCATTGGACCCGTCCCAATGGCCTCCAAATCAGCAAGGTTCGAGTGCCCATTGGCGTGGTTGGAATTATTTACGAGTCCCGTCCCAATGTCACGAGTGACGCGGCGGTGCTTTGCCTCAAGACTGGGAATGCCACGATTTTGCGCGGAGGATCGGAGTCGATTCGCTCTAACATTGCAATCGCGAGCGCTTTGTCCAAGGGACTCGCTGCGGCCGGCTTGCCCGCCGAGTCGATTCAGCTTGTGCCGGTGACAGAGCGCGAGGCGGTGAGTCACCTGTGTGCGATGGACAAGTATTTGGACGTGATCGTTCCCAGAGGCGGGAAGGGGTTGATTGAAACGGTGGTGAGCCAGGCGAGGATGCCCGTGATCAAGCACTACGATGGAATTTGTATTTTGTATGTGGATGCTGCGGCGGATCTTGCGATGGCGCGGGAAATCGTGCTCAATGCAAAGTGCCAGAGGCCCGGGGTGTGTAATGCGGTGGAAACGGTTCTGGTGCACAAGGATGTACTCAGGGATTTCATGGCCGATACGGGGGCTGCCCTGGCCGGAAGGGGCGTCGAATTGCGGTGTGATGAGGAGACGTATGCCGTGGCTTCCACGCTTCCGGAAGTGAGTCCCAAGAGCGTACAGGCACGGCCTGAGGATTTTGACACCGAATTTTTGGACCTTGTTTTGGCCCTCAAGGTGGTCGGTGGTTTGGAGGAGGCGCAGGAACATATCGAGTCCCATGGCTCGAGGCACAGTGACGGGATCATTACAGCGGATCCGTTGCTTGCGGAACGTTTTCTACAGGAAGTAGATTCGGCCACTGTTTACTGGAATGCTTCGACGCGGTTTACCGATGGAGGAGAGTTCGGCTTTGGTGCAGAGATAGGGATCTCAACCGACAAACTTCACGCGCGGGGGCCCATGGCGCTTGAAGAATTGACAACTTACAAATATCAGCTTCGTGGGACCGGCCAAATCCGCACTTAAATACATCATGAAAACACCTCTACACAAGATTGCTAGTTATTGCCGTGGGGAAGTTTATCGGGGCCTGGCTCTGGGGGTCGCCTGTTTTCTTGTTTCTGCCTGCGCGACGATGACTCCAGCAGACCCCGGCTTGGAAGCGGCTCGCGTGAAGTTGATGGAGGGGACCATCACGAGGGATCAGTCGGTGATACAACCGCTTTTAGCGCCTGACTTTACATGGAGGGAGGACAACGCGCCGCTGGACGAGGAGCCGTATGATTTTTGGAACAGGCACCGTCTGTGGAAGGATTTGAGCGGCCTCGTAAAGCTGAAGCCCGTCGCCAAAGCCAGTCTTATGATCGCTCCAAAAGAGGCAACAAAAGCGGGTTACATCGGAGCTCGTCTGGCTTGGAGGAAGGTGGGGGGGGAGTGGAAACTCGCCTACTTTTATGCCTCCTCGGAGGCGCCGCACTAGCGGTTCTTGGGGGCCTGCAGCTCGGTTTTACACGAGCATTACATATTCGATGTTTTCTGAAATATCGGCTTAACAGAGCAGGGTTGTAGTGGGCCAAAGGTTTCCAATCCCGGAAACCTCCCCATAAGAATACACCCCATGAAAACTGCAGCTACCCTCTTGAGCTTGGTCTTGTTGGTTTCCTCTTCGTTGCAGGCTGTCGCTGTAACTCCTGCAGCGCCTCCACTGGCAGGTCCTCCTGGACCTCTGCCGCCCAAAGCGGGTGGAACGCCGCCGCCAGTTCCACGGGTGCATGCGCCGCCTCCGCCTCCGCCCGCGGGGCCCGGGCACGAAAAGGGAGGGAAGTTTTCTCCTCCTCTCTCAGGGCTTTCCGCCGCCCAGATTGCAGATTTTATCGTCGGCAAGGAGGAGTTTTTGAATGAGGAGACCGAGGAAAGCGGTCTGGGGCCGATTTTTAACGATGTGTCCTGCGTGGCGTGCCATTTCGAGGGGGGCGCTGGAGGTGGCAGCCGGACTTTGGTGACCCGGTTTGGGCGGGTGATAAACGGTGTTTTTGATCCTCTCATTGAATTGGGGGGACCACTGTTACAGCGCAAGGCCATTGCTCCGGAGTACCGCGAGGTCGTGCCGAGGGAAGCGAATGTGGTTGCGCATCGCCTCACAACGCCCTTGTTTGGAGCGGGCTTGATCGAGGCCATTCCCGACGCGGCCATTGCGGCCTACGCGGCGAAGGTGAAGCCCGATGGCATCAAGGGCCGTGCCGCGATAGTGAGCGATCCCGTGAGCGCAATGAGCCGTGTGGGCCGCTTCGGCTGGAAGGCGCAGCATGCGACTCTCGATGGATTTGCGGCGGATGCCTACCTGAATGAAATGGGCATCACCAGTCGGTATTTTTCCAATGAAAATGCGCCCAACGGCAACCAGGCGCTTCTAAAATTGGCAGACAAGGTGCTTGATCCTGAGGATGCCCTGAGCGTCGGCGCTCAAAAATCGGATTTAAATTTGGCCGCGGATTACATGCGGTTGCTGGCGCCTGTTCCAAGACTGCCGTCCACCGCGCTGATGAAGACGGGGGAAGCTTTGTTTGGGCAGATTGGGTGCGCGGTGTGTCATGTCCCGTCCCTGAAGACGGGAAGCAGTCCGATTGGAGCGCTCTCGAGTCAGACGGTGAATTTGTACTCCGATCTTTTGCTGCATGACATGGGGGCGCTCGGCGATGGGATCGTCCAGGCGCCAGCGATGGCTCAGGAAATGCGCACCGCTCCGCTGTGGGGGTTGCGGTTGAGAAGCCTCTACCTGCATGATGGAAGGGCTTCCACGGTGCACCTAGCCATACTTGCTCACGATGGAGAGGCGCGCGCGGTTCGAGACCGGTATGCAAAGTTGCCACCAGCCAGCCGGGAGGCTTTGGCGGCCTTTTTAAACTCTCTTTAGAGCAGGGCTGAATCCAAAGAGGCCAAAAAGGGGCACTAGGAGAACTCCAATGTGCCCCTTTTTTGTCGCTTGCCGGAACTCGCTGCCGGTGGACCTCCAAGCGCCTGCAGCAGAGGAGCGGGGGCAGTTTAGCGGCGTTTTTTTGTGCCGAAAGAATAGCCTTTCAAGGTGCGGCCCCCCTTTGCCGCGCCTCCGGGAGGGATGGCGCTTTCGTTAAAGAGTGCCGTGTAGAGATAGGGAAAACCTTCCAGCTTCTGGCGAGGAATGGTCGTGGAAATGTACCGTTCAATGGCGCGGACGGCGTCCAATTCCTCGGCCGTGAAGAGAGTGAACGCATCTCCCTCCTGTTGAGCACGTCCGGTGCGCCCTATGCGGTGGACATAATCTTCGGGATGTCCTGGGACGTCGTAGTTGATGACGTGCGAGACGCTCGCAATATCCAACCCGCGCGCGGCAACATCAGTGGCGACCAGGACCTCGTATTTTCCGGATTTAAACCCTTCCAAGGCATCCATGCGCTCTTTCTGACTCCGGTCTGCGTGCATGCAAGCGACGGGAATTTTAATGTCGTTCAACTGCGCCGCCACCCGGTCTGCCATGATCTTTGTGGCCGTGAAGACAATGACACTGTGGTACTGGGTCTTCTCGAGCAGAGCCAGAAGCAGTTCGAACTTCTGGTCGCGAGCCACTGGGTAAACGGCGTGTGTCACGGTTTCCGCGGCGGACTGGCGCTGGCCGATCGCGATCACCTCGGGGTCCTTCAACACCCACTTTGTGAGGCTTTCAATTTCGGGAGGGAGCGTTGCGGAAAAGAAAAGGGTCTGCCGTTCCTTTGGACAGCGTTCCACGACCCGGCGTACTTGGGGAAGGAACCCCATGTCGAGCATCCGATCGACTTCATCGAGGACCAAGTATTGGATTTGGGAGAGGTTGACATCGCCTTCCTCCATAAAATCGAGAAGGCGGCCCGGGGTTGCAACCAGCACGTCCACGCCGCGCTGCAGCATTTCGCGCTGGGGACCATGGGCGACACCCCCATGAATCATGCCTACAGAGACGTCAAAAAAGCGTGAGTAGTCCCGGAGCGCCGTCTCCACTTGAGCGGCAAGCTCGCGGGTCGGTTCGAGAATGAGGCAACGCATTTTGCCGTGTTGTTGGAGCAAAGAGAGCAGGGGAAGCGCGAAAGCAGCGGTTTTGCCGGTGCCCGTTTGAGCTGAGCCCATGAGGTCGCGTCCGGAGAGAATCACTGGAATGGCCTGCGCCTGGATGGGGGTGGGCTCGGAGTAGCCCATGGATTGAACGCCGTGCACCACTGCTTCGTGCAGGTTGAAATGTTGAAAGTCTGATATCATTGAAAAACTAAGCTAACGGGATGGCCCGGCTGGTAAGCCGAGGGCAGACACGGGCTGGGGGGCCTCTGGACCTGCGATGAGTCGATTGATTTGTGCGGCGGCGTAGGCGGCCCCGAAGCCGTTGTCGATATTCACGACCGTCACTCCGCTGCCGCAGCTATTGAGCATGCCAAGCAAAGCCGCAAGCCCACCGAAGCTTGCACCATAGCCCACACTTGTCGGTACGGCTATCACTGGTTTGCTGGTGAGTCCGGCGACGGCACTGGGGAGGGCTCCTTCCATGCCTGCAACCACGATCAGAACCGAGCAATCTTCGAGCTGGTCGCGTACCGCCAGAAGCCTGTGAATGCCTGCAACGCCCACATCCGCGAGTTTGAGCACCCGGTTTCCAAAGATTTCCAGGGTGAGCGCGGCTTCCTCCGCCACCGGCAGGTCGGAGGTGCCGGCGCAAATCACTCCCACCAGGCCCCCTCGCACGGGTGTGGGCACGCGCACGACGGAGGCGCAACGCGCCAGTGCATGCCATTGTGCGTCAGGGAAAACACGGTGCAGCGCCTCGAAGTGAGCCTTTTCGACGCGGCTGACCAGAAGCACCCCGTGTTTTTTGATGATCACCTCGGCGATGCCGACAACCTGTTCAGGGGTTTTGCCAGCCCCAAAAACAACCTCCGGAAAGCCGCACCGCCGTTCGCGGTCAGTATCCACCCGAGCATAGCCGAGGTCCACAAAGCTCATCAGAGGCGTGACTGGTCTGGCGCGTGCGTGCCCGCGTCCTCGGAAAGGACGTAGCGCATGGGCAGCATTGCGGATTCGAAAAAGCCGTGCCTCTTGTAAAAGCGCTGCGCCTCGGCGTTGACTCTGTCGGTGAGGAGGGTGATGCGCTTAAAATCCTTCTTTTTGGCGTAATCCAGCGCGTAATTCAGGAGTCGGCTTCCGAGGCCGTGGCCACGGTAATCTCTCTGAATGATGAGATCTTCGAGGATGATGACGGCGCCTCCTTCTGCGGTGGAGATGGTGAAAAGCAGGTTGATCATCCCGAGAATGGCGCCGTTTTGCTTGAGGACGAAAATCCTGCCTCGGCTGGGCTGTTCTAGAAGCATTCGTAAACCGCGCATTTGCCGGGCGGAGTCGGGAACAAAATCACCCTCGAGCGCAAAAAGTTCCGCTAGGAGTTCCGTTAACTGCGGAAGATCCTCGAGAGTTGCCTGTTCAATGTGCGGCCCGTCCATAAAAGGTGAATCAAAGCAGGCCGGAGGTCGCTTCGCAAGATTGGCCTAGCGGGTGTGCCCTTAAACCTAAAAACGGCATTCAGGGATCACATGCCGGAGGCATCACAGCCAGTTGCCAACATCTGAGGTGAACCGCGCAAGCTGTTTTTGATAAAAAAAGAGATCATTTTTCAGGCGGCGGGAAGGAAGTCCAGGAGAGGTGCTTTGCGTTCACGCAGGTGCGCAACATAGAGGGCGTCGTCGTAGGTTTTGCTGTCTCGCCAGCAGCGCCACAGAATGCGAAGCCACTTAAAGGCGAAGCTGCGCAGAATAGAGCTATGGCGGTTTTTACGCTCCTTTTGCTGGAGGTAGTAGGCCTCGGCCCACTCGCACCATTTGATGCTCTGGCCGGCCCACTAGACCAGGCTCTGACGGGCGAAGACCGGGGCGCTCCAGCGCCAGTGCACATACTTCTGGCGGCCGCTGCGTTCAGCGACACTCGTCCTCCTCTTTGCGATTCCAGTCCACGGCCAGAGAAGCCTCACTGAGCAACGCGGTTTCGTTCTCCTCCTTGGGGTACGAGGGAAGGATCGTCACTAACACTCTACTGGGATGAGTCACAGTGAGCGGTTCTAGGAGACGAATTTGTCCGTGTTCGTCGATCTCGGCTTCAACGGTCTGGAGCATTCCTGACCATAGCCCATTGCAGGGGGCATAACGACTGACGTTTCTCTTTCTCAAGTGAACGCGGAAAAAATGGAATTTTTTCCCGTATTTTGGCAATACATCACCGTTTGGTGGCTTGCTCTTAAGTTTGCATAAGTCCCTGTCGTTCAGAGTGCACCCGTCAAGATTCGAACTTGAAACCTTCTGATTCGTAGTCACGGGGTTTTTAGAGACGATTTTCGATCTTCAGAGTAAATTGCGGTCAGGAGTGGCCAGCGGCGGCCCCGTTTTACTTGAAATATTGTCCCTATTTGTCACTGTCTTCCCATGGGCAGAAACGCAACGCTTGAACCTCGGAAAGACAAGAAGCGCGGGCGCTGGTGGATCTCCATACCGCCTCGTCTTTCAGACACTGGCTCTCGGCAGAAGCGTTATTTCAAAACCAAAGACGAGGCCTTGGGTGCCATTCAGAGCATCAAGGTGCGGAAGGAGAACCACGGGACTGCCGCAAAGTTGCTTTCCCCCGCCGACGAGCAGCAGGCGGTGAGCGCCTTGAATTTGCTCAAAAAGGCAGGTTGTACCACCCAACTCACCGTCATTGTTGGGGAGTACCTTGAGAGACTGCGTCGCAGGAATTCCAGCAAACGGCTCGATGAAGCGTGGGATGCCTACCTCAATCGTGGTGACGCTACCTTCAGCAAGGTTCATCGGAGGAGCCTCTTGAGTACCAAAAAGCGTCTGGTTTCTATTCATGCAAAGCCGGTAGCCGAGATCACGGCAAATGATATCGAAGCCTGTTTGGGGGATGCTGCTGCAACGTACCGGAATGCCATGCTCAGAGAGATTCGTGCTGTTCTTAACTGGTGCAAGGGGGGCAATCGTAAATGGCTCAAAGAAAATCCCGCCAACGACTGTGAGTTCGCAGCCGTGGAACGCTCCAAAGAGGTCCGCATCTATACGTCCGCTGAAATCCGTAAGATCATGACGGCTACCGTCCAGCGGCATCCAGGTCTGGTCCCCTCCATTGCGATAATGACGTTTGCTGGGGTCAGGCCTGATCATATAGACGGAGAAATCGTCAAGCTGGAGTGGAAGCACATTCTCCACGATGACCATCACCATAAACGGATCGAGCTGCCCGGAGGCATTACCAAGACGGGGAAGCAGCGGTCGGTAACGATTCGGCCAGCGCTTCTTTCCTGGCTCCAGTGGCACATTCAACATGGAGGCGCCCCGGAAGGTCTTGTTTGCCCAGTCAAGGGCCAAGCGCTTCGGAAGAAAATGAGGGAGATATTTGATGCTTCGGGAGTTGCTCGGATCCAGGACGGTTTCAGACACAGCTTCGCATCGTACCTCGCACCGGTTGAGGGTCTGGATGCCGTGGAAACCGAGCTCGGGCATCAAGGGGGAAGACAGGTGCTCAACCGCCACTACCGCACCGATGTGCGCAAAGTGATTGCCGAACAGTTCTGGGAAATCAGGCCAGACGCCACTGAATAAATTGGACGAGGGTACTCATTCCGCCAGTTCGTAGCTTGTGCTGCGTCCTCCAGAGGAGCTTTGGAGCATCACTCCTCGGCTCACCAGGTCTTGAATGTCTCTGAGGGCGGTGTCCTGCGAACACTTGGCTAACTTGCTGTATTTCGAGGAAGTGAGTTTGCCTTCAAACCCATCCAAAAGCCGGTTGAGCACCACCCTCTGCCTGTCGTTTACCGGACCTTGATTGATTCGCTCCCACAGGCGCGCCTTGCGCAATACCTGTTCCAGCAATCCCTCAGCTCCCTTCAGCGCCCGTCCGAAGCATTCCAAAAACCACCTTAGCCAAACGGAAATGTCGAGGCCCCCTCGCTGACAGACCTCCAGCTTTTCGTAATACCCTTTCCTCTCCGTCTCGATTTGAGACGACAAGCTGTAGAAGCGCTCGGCCATTCCATCACTTCTTGCGAGCAGCAGGTCTGCAATCGCCCTTCCAATCCGTCCGTTCCCATCTTCAAACGGGTGAATAGTCACAAACCAAAAGTGGGCGATGCCGGCTTTCAGGACTGGGTCAAGTCCTTGGTCTATCTCAAGCCACAAAAGGAATCGCTCCATCTCCTCTGGTATGCGCTCAGCAGCGGGCGCTTCAAAGTGGACACGCTCTCTTCCGATGGCTCCTGATACCACCTGCATGGGTCCAGATTCTGCCGTGCGCCAACTCCCTACGGTGATACGAGCCATGCCGCTTCTTCCTGTGGGAAAAAGAGCTGCCTGCCAGGCAAAGAGCCGATCAGACGTGAGTGGCTGCTGAAAGTTCTGCGTGGCATCCAGCATCATCTCCACAATCCCGTCAATGTCCCGTGATGAGGAAACCATCCCAGCAACATCCAAACCGAGCTTGCGTGCAATGGATGAGCGCACTTGTTCTTGATTTAGGAACTCGCCTTCGATGGCGCTGGACTTGGTAACATCAGCGGTGAGAGTCGTGAGAGTGGCGAGGGCCCTTAGAGGAAGGCCAAGCCCATCCATGCGTCCCAACAATCTACCCTGGGCGTTTCGTGCATCGGCCAGAAGCAGGGAAAGGCTGGATGCGTCCCATTTGAAATCTGGCCAGCCAGCCTGTTGGTAAATAAATGCCATAATCTCCGCAGAATAAGCGGAGAATCTATATGTCAATCGCCGCAAGCGCAAGGGGATTGGTAGACACAATCAGACCAACATTTCGGATAAACCGGTTCTCGGCCCTGACGGAGCCCCGGCCCACGGAATCACGCCGCCTCGATGGCTTGCCCAGAAGGATCGGGTAGGAGGCGAATGTGTTTCCAGCCGTGGGTCTGTCGCCCTTCAGGGGTTCGGATGTCATGACGCAAGCCAATCTGGAACTTCTCCAACACGAGCTCCTTCGCCACCCGTTTAAATTCTGTGAACTCGACCCGTGTGAGGTTCCCCATTTGGCAGTAGCGCAGGAACTCTTGATACGCCTCGCCAACGATCACGGAGCCACCTTCTGCGCGTGTAAACGCATTGTGGATGAAGTCCTCCGGTGCAGAGACTGTGGCGGGCTGAAGGACTCTGCCATTCGCGTACCTGCGAGCCGCGTTGACTCCTTCAAAAAAGCGAGGATGTGCCTCCAGTACCGTCTTTGAGCGGTTCACAATGCCAGCCAGCACGGATGGCCGTCTGTGGTCCTTCACCAACACGCTTGCGTCCACATTACCGCCCATGTTCTCGGCGCACTTCACAAGGTAATTGCTCAATAGAAGCTCGACCTTCCTGTCGGTTGTGGGACAAAAGGCATCCACTCTCGGGTCGTAGAACCAGAAGCCGTCGCCGGGGCAGTAAACCATTCGATGTCCCAATCTTTGTTCACCAGTGAGTAGGGCTGCGAAGAAATCCTCGTTGAGAATCAGGGGAATCTCAACCTGAGCGCCATGAAGGTTCGGCTTGGTTTCATTGAAAAACGCTCTTCCAAATTGCCGGATTGCCTCTGGAAATCTCAGCTGGAACCAGTCGTTGGGGGTTCTGGGCTCTTGCCAGCTTTCTGAAAGGCCGAGTTTCCGCACCTTGCTAAACCACTGCTCCATGCCCGGGATATCCTCCGGCAATGCCCCAAGGGTACGCAGGATGCCGAGTATGCGTTCGCTCTCCCGCCATCTCTGACTCATGTCAGACCGTAAACGCTCCGTGGCCTCAACCTCACGCTGCCTACGGAGCGTCTCAGCACTGATCCCACGCTCAAAATCAAGGTAGCCCATAACAAATGCCAGCCGTGATCGGTCCCCTAGCTTGAACTGGTGTGTGGCGGCTGGTCTCTCTAGTC
>CANJPY010000108.1 GCA_947476255.1 Chthoniobacteraceae bacterium
CGCACTGTGAGCCCAGTCCTAAAAGCTGTGGCAAATTACTGGCGGCAGTACGCGAAGAAACGGAACGGAACACGTTCTGGAAAGAGCCTGAAACAGTAGTGGCCCGGATCAATGAGCGGGTACGCGGCTGGATCGGGTACTTTGACTATGCGCAGAGGGATGAGGTGTTTGGGAAGATGCAGAGGCAGGTGTGTCATCGAGTCCGGAGATGGCTGTGGAAGAAACATGCCAAGAGCCGGGCGCATTACGGGCCGCAGTATCGGAACGAACGCCTGCATGAGCAATACGGCCTGACTCGTTTCCCCACGAACGCCACACGGCGATACAAATGAAGCAAACCGGAGAACAGCCTCCGAGAGCCGGATGCGTGAAATCCGCCCGTCCGGTTCGATGAGGGGGAGAGGAGGACAAGGAGTGGTTGTGGCCGCAAACTATCCTCGTCTCCCTACTCTATTAATTCAAGCCCAAGCCCTGCCTGGGGGGACACCCCTTTGGAATGTCGCAAGCCTGCTGTGAATGGGCGCAAGCCTGCTGTGAATGGGCGCAAGCCTGCTGTGAATGGGCGCAAGCCCGCCTTACTTGGGCGCTTTCGGGCGTTTGGAGGAGGAGGCGGCCGAGGAGGAGGAGGAGGAGGAGGCTCGGCGCAGGCCAATCTTCTGCCGCGCCTGCTGCCGCACCTCGCGTTTACGGGTGGAGGGAGATGCGAGTTCCATAAACTCGACTTGGGAATTCCGTTTGGCTTCTGCTCCTTGGCTCACTTTTCGATAGGAAGCGTCGCTTTGCAAAAGCCATGCCTTTGTATTGTCCGAGAGTTGACCTTGCAGAACTTCCTCGATGAGGCGGGTTTTGAGGCCCGGGTCTTCGATGGGAAAGACCACCTCGACGCGCGAATAAAGGTTGCGAGGCATCCAGTCCGCACTGCCCACGTACACGAGCGGAATGCCGTTGTTTCCAAAATAATAAATGCGGCTGTGTTCCAAAAATCGGCCCACGATCGAACGCACACGGATGCGTTCGCTCACGCCCGGGATGCCGGGGCGAAGGCAGCAAATGCCGCGGATAATGAGGTCGATTTCGACCCCGGCGTTCGAGGCGGAATAGAGCGCCTCGATGATCTCGCGGTCGACGAGGCCGTTCATCTTCGCGATGATGCGTGCCGGCTTTCCTGCCCGTGCATTTTCCGTTTCGGAATGAATGAGCGTCATGAGTTTTTCATGCAGCGTGAAAGGCGCAATCAGCAGCTTTGAGGCTCCTTGAAAATGCCCGATCCCCGTCAGAAGATTGAAGAGGTTGGTGGCGTCCTCTCCGAATTCCGGGCGCGCAGTAAAAAGGGAGATATCGGTGTAAATCTTGGCCGTCGACGGGTTGTAGTTGCCTGTACCAAGGTGCAGATAGCGTCTGAGTCGGTCTTCGTCGCGGCGAACCACCAAGGCCATTTTTGAGTGCACCTTGTGGTGGGCCATGCCGTAGACGACGTGGACGCCGGCTTCTTCGAGGCGTCGCGCCCAGAGGATATTGTTGGCTTCGTCGAAGCGGGCTTTGAGTTCGGTGACGGCTGTCACCTGCTTGCCATTACGCACTGCGCTCATAAGCGCGCCCACGATTCGTGCATCCCCGCCCGTGCGGTAAAGAGTCTGTTTGATAGCAAGAACGTGCGGGTCACGTGCGGCTTGTTCCAGAAAATCCACCACCGACCCGAATGTCTCGTAGGGATGGTGCAGCAGAATATCCTTCTGCCGGATCGCTGCGAACATGTCGGGGACGTCGCGCAAAGGCGTTGCGGTGGGCCCAACATAGGTGGCGTCCCTCAGTTCAGGCGAGTGATCGCCCGCACAGATCGCCACCAGACGGGCTGGATTGAGAGGGCCGTCGACGCGGTAAAGGTCCGCTTCGCTCAGGTCCAGATTTTCAAGCAGATACTGGCATATTTCCTGCGGGGTGCTCAAGTCTACTTCGAGGCGCACGGCCGCTCCTTTGCGCCGGTTATGGAGCTCTTGTTCCACGGCGCTCAGGAGGTTGCGCACGTCGTCCTCGTCAATGTAGAGCTCGCTGTTACGGGTGACGCGGAAATGCCAGTAGCCAAGGATCTTGGTGCCAGGAAAAATGTCGGCGAGATAATTGCCTATGAGGTGGCCCAGGAAAACGTACTCCTGCGTCTCCTCAGGGCAGGGGAGCCTGACGAGACGCGGCAGAACCTGAGGCACCTGCACGACAGCGAGGCGTTTGGAGGTTTCCCCGTCGTGAGTCACCTCGAGTTGGAGAATGATGTTCAGGGATTTGTTGAGCAGTTGCGGAAATGGATGGACGGGATCGATTCCCAACGGGGTGAGAACTGGCCGTACTTGCTGCTGGTAATATTCGTGGATCCACGCGAGCCGTTCTTTGGAGAGCTCCTGCGGACGCAAAAAACGGATGTCGTGCTTTGCAAGGTTGGGGAGAAGTTCCTCGCGCCAGCAGCGGAACAGCAAGGCCACCATTTCCGAGACTTTCTGCCGCACCGCGCGGAAGGTTTCCGAGGCGGTGCGTCCATCGACGGAGCGCTCGACGATGTCGCTTTCAATTTGTTGTTTGAGGCCGGCCACGCGCACCTCAAAGAATTCATCGAGGTTTGAACTCACTATGCTGAAAAATTTGACTCGCTCAAGAAGCGGGTTCTTGTGGTCCACGGCCTCGGAGAGCACGCGGTTGTTAAACTCAAGCCAGCTGAGTTCCCGGGAGATAAAATGGGAGGAGGGATGTGCTTTCATCGAGAGGACATGGAGTCGGGATCCCATGGAATATGATCCTCAAACTCCTAGTTTAACGCCGGAGGGCTGTTTTCGAAAGTGACATTCCTGTGAATGTGCAGATTCGCGCGAACGGACTTCTAAGATTCAAGAAATTCTGGCATCATTCCGGGTGAAATGAAAATTCTAACCACATTGATTTCCCTCCTTGGGTTGACGCTTTTTGCCAAAGGAGAGCCCCTTGCCGTTGGAGCCGCCGCCCCCGAAGCCGCCGCGCAGGATCAGAACGGGCAGCCGCTCGCTTTCAAAGACGTCTACGCCAAGGGGCCCACGCTCGTGTACTTTTACCCAAAGGCTGACACGCCGGGGTGCACCAAGCAGGCGTGCAGTCTGCGGGACGATTGGTCAATGCTCAAGGGCAAGGGAATTCAGGTTCTCGGAGTGAGTGGGGACAAGCCCGAGGCCTTGAAGGGGTTTGAGGCCAAGTACACCCTGCCGTTCACGCTCGTTTCGGATCCCGAAGGCAAGGTGGCTGCGGCTTTTGGAGTGCCTTTTATGGGCGGAATCGCCAAGCGGATGTCTTTTTTGGTCAAAGATGGCAAGGTGGTTTGGAACATGCCGAGTGCGTCCACTTCTGAGCATGCCAAGGACGTCCTCAAAGCCTTCGACGCCCTTCCAAAATAGTCGCCGGCAGCAGTTTCAGGCAGCCGCGTGCAAAAGCTGGACCGGCCTTCCTCACGGGAGGCCGGTTTTCTAAAGACCGCTTCGCGCAGCCCGGAAAATGGCCTCGCGAGGATGGGGAAGTCATCGGTGTGGACGGCTCCGTCTCTTTTTCTCTTGGGGGGATTCCGAAGCCGTTGGCCCCCCTCTGCGGCAGGGGAGGGAGAACGCTTGCATGAGACTGAAGGCTCGTGGATAGTGGGAGGTTCAGCAGGGGGTCAAACTTGAATTGTCCCAGCGCTGTGCCCACCTTTTAACTCAACTTCATTTTTTTGTATCATGGCAGCAGCTAACGATCTCCGCAAAGGCATGTGTATTCGCTACAACGGCAATCCTGCCATTGTGCTGGAAGTGCAGCATCGCACCCCTGGTAACCTTCGTGCCTTCGTGCAGGCGATTATTCGGTACATTGGAACCGGGAAATCTGCGGATGTTCGCTTCGGATCCACGGACAAGGTGGAGACGGTCGAAGTCCACCGCCAGACCCTTGAGTTCTCTTACAAGGATCAGACAAGCTATAATTTCATGGACCCCGAGACCTACGACACGGTGACTTTCGAGGAGGCGTTCATTGGGGAGTCCAAGGAGTATTTGACGGAAAATCTTCAAGTTGAAGTGCTTTATGTCGAAGGCAAGGCGGCGAGCCTTGAACTGCCCGCGTCGGTGAACCTGCGCGTCGCGGAGTCTGCGGAAGGCGTGCGAGGAGACAGTGCCAATAATGTGCAGAAACCGGCGACTTTGGAGACGGGAAAAGTCATCACAGTCCCCCTGTTTATTAAGGAAGGCGAAATTGTGAAAATTGACACCCGCACCGGTCACTACATGGGCCGCGCCTAGCAGGGGCGTGCGCGTGTTTTTATGATCCGCGCAGAAGCGGAACCGGCGCTGTTTTCATGAACCAGCGGGAACCCACTTTTCGAGGCGGTCCGGGACAGAGGGATGTTCAGGCGAAGGCCGCCAAGCTGCGGGCGGCTGCGGCTGCGGCGGCGGGCCCTGAAGATTTGCACGATCCCTCCCCCTCCAGTCCCTCTCCCCGGCCTCGCCGCAGGGAACCTGCTTCCAAGGAACCTGCTTCCAAGGCAGCGCGCCAAAAAACAGCCCCTCCCCGTGCCGCCTCGGCGCGTTCCAGCCCAAAGGCTGTCCCCCAAGTCGCAAAAGGAAAAAGCGGGGAGAGGCCTCCATTCGCTGTACCGGAGCAGACTGAGGCGAGGCCGAGGCGTGTCCGCCTGACTTCGCTCAAAAACTTTACAGGGGTGTTTCTTCTCCCCGTGGCCTGGGTTTGGACGGTGAGTTTTGTCGGGCTTTTCAGCAGCGCGACGGTGCATCAGAGGTTTTGGATGACAGAGGACTTCTGGTTTTTCATGCTGGGAGTGGTTTTGTGGCTGCTGGCCTTTTCGGGGGGCCTTTATTTGCGAGGCGAACCTCCGCTCCTGAAATGGTACGTGCGCATTCACGAGTACACGCATGCGATTTGGACATGGCTCAGCAACGGGGAGGTCGGAGAAATCAAGATCAATGACGATCACGGCCACATTTTAACAAACAAGCCGACCGTGCTGGTGACGCTTGCGCCTTATTTTTATCCCCTTCCCTGCGTGGTTCTAATCATGGTGTTTTTGCTTTTCCAGTTCGTCTACCCTCTGGAGCAGGCGCCGCCTTTGGTGGTTCTTGGGGGAAGCATTTCTGCGGTGGCGATTTTCGTGCTGCTCATGGGCATGGGCTGGGGGTTTCACTTCTCCTACAGCATCTGGATGATCCGCAAGGGGCAGAGTGATCTGAGGATGCACGGGAATTTTTTCTCCCTTGTGGTGATCTATCTCGTGAACCTGATGGTCGTCACCCTTTTTTTGATCCTGATGGCGCCCGGCGTGGAGTGGAGGGTTTTTGCCAGGACGCTTTTGTCCAATTGCGAGGAATTTAGCGAGGCAGCTTGGACGGTTTTGGTGCACGGCTTTGAAGCCTTGAAGTCGGCGGCCGTTTCGGCCTCGCATTGACTTGGGGGGCGCCACCCTCGAAGGGGACTTTTCCAGACTGTATTTTCTTGGTGGCGGCAACAGGTTTGAAATTAAGCGTCAAAAACGAGGATTTGTGCACCGGAGGCCCTTGGAATCTTATTTCTCTTTTGACGCGGGAGAGGTCGTGCTCCTAACTGTAGGTTTGCGGCCAGTTGTCATTCTGGGCACAGGGTTGGCTCACGCGTTATGCAGGAGCACAGCAGCCTTTTGCTGGCTGAAAAGAATTTTAGAATGTTTTTAATTTTAGAAAGTTAACCATGATTAACCGTGTTTTCGGACTTTTCTCCAATGACATTGGCATTGATTTGGGTACTGCCAACACGCTGGTGTACGTGAAGGACCATGGCATTGTCCTGCGCGAGCCTTCGGTTGTGGCCGTGCAAGCGGGAACAAATCGCGTTCTCGCGGTGGGGGACGAAGCCAAGCGAATGCTGGGCCGTACCCCCGGCAATATCGTTGCGATCCGGCCCCTAAAAGACGGTGTGATCGCTGATTTTGAGATCACCGAAGCCATGCTCAGGCACTTTATTCTCAAGGTGCACGGTCGGCGCACGTTGTTCCGCCCGCGTCCGCGCGTGGTGGTGGCCGTGCCTTCGGGGATTACGGAGGTCGAAAAACGGGCGGTGAAGGACTCCGCATTGCGCGCGGGGGCACGGGAGGTCCATCTCATTGAAGAACCGATGGCGGCCGCCATTGGTTGTGGTCTTCCTGTTCAGGATGCCGCTGGGAACATGATCATCGATATCGGCGGGGGCACCACGGAGGTGGCTTTGATTTCGCTCTCTGGGATTGTGTATTCGCGTTCCGTGCGTGTTGCCGGAGATGAATTGGATGAGGCCATTATCCAGTACATGAAGCGTGCCTATAACTTGATGATTGGGGAGCGCACCGCCGAAGACATCAAAATCAAGATCGGTTCTGCCTATCCGCTCGAGCGGGAGGCCACCATGGAGGTGAAGGGGCGAGACCTTGTGGCGGGCTTGCCCAAGACCTTGACGATCACTTCTCAGGAAATCAGGGAGGCTCTGCTGGAGCCGATCTCTACGATTGTCGATTCGGTGCGTGTGGCTTTGGAGAGGTGCCCTCCGGAATTGTCCGCTGACTTGGTGGACCGCGGTCTGGTACTGGCTGGCGGTGGGGCTCTTTTGCGGGGCTTGGATAAGCTGCTCACGGAGGAAACAGGCCTTCCTGTGCATCTCGCCGAAGACCCGCTGAGTGCCGTCGCGGAGGGTACGGGCCGCGCCCTGCAAGAGCTCAATTTTCTGCGGCAGGTGGCGACACAAACGGACTCCCGGCATCATTGATCGTGCTCTGCCTGGGCCGGGGGAGGATGGGGTTTCCATCCAGCTCCCAGGGCGGGAGGCGAGTATGGCTGGGTTTAAAACTGTGCATTTATGAGGATGCGTTCCAAAGTGGTGGCAACCGGGGTCTTTTTGGCGTCGTTCCTAGTACTCATTCTGGGGGCTGGGAGCCCAGCGGCCTTGCGTAGTTTTCAGGCCTCGTTCCTAGGACTCTTAACCCCGTTTCTGAAGTCGGGCTCTTCCTTGGAGAGAAAGTTTACCGCCTTTAGAGAAGGGTTGAAATCCCTCGAAAAGCTCGAGGAGGAAGTCCACACCTTGCGCGTGGCAACCCGCGAATTGAGTGCTTCCAACCAGACCTTGAGGGGGATGGAGTCTGAAAACAATCGGTTGCGAAAAGCGCTTGGTTATCGGGAGCGAGCCGTGTTTAAGCTGCTGCCTGCGCAGATTGTGGGCCGGGACATCTCGACGTGGTTCAATCAGGTGGTGATCGACCGTGGGAGCGAAGATGGGTTGCGCAGGGATATGCCCGTGCTCACCGAGGAGGGGTTGGTGGGAAAAACCACCGCCGTCTCCGAGCATTCCGCGATCGTGATTTTGATTTCGGATGAAAATTGCAAGGTTGCAGCCAGTGTCGAAAACTCGAGGGAGCAGGGGATCTTGAGGGGCGACAGGGCCTCGAGTGGTTCGGCCCCTTTGGTCTCCATGTTTTTTCTTTCCAAACAGGCGGGTTTGAAAAGTGGCCAGAAGGTGCTAACTTCAGGGGTGGGCGGCGTCTTTCCTTCGGGAATTTTGCTAGGGGTGGTCCAAGATTTCCGCGTCCGCGAGTTAGACGGGGCTGCTTCTGTGGTGCCCGCGGTCGATTTGACGACGATTCAGGATGTTTTTGTGGTGGTGAGCGATCCGAAATGAAACAGCATTCCTCCAGTTTGGATTCCTTTGTTGGGGGAGTTTGCTCCAACTCGCGGCTGCCGGCTTGGCCCCCGTGTTTCGGAACTATAGGAACTATAGGAACTATCGGAACTATCGGAACCTTTTCTGGAGTCCTTCCAGAGGGGAGTTGCTGGGAGGGGATGAACGGCGGATTTACGGGATAAGGCGATGTTTTTCCTCATCATTGTCGCAGCTCTTTTTTTGTCGATGGTGGTCCAGCATTTTTTGGGAGCTGTGCCGCCTTGGGAGGCGCGTGTCTTTATCATGCCCATTGTTTTTCTTTATGGAGCGCTTTCTTTTTCCACGGGCGGCATGCTTTTTCTGGCGTTCGTGGGCGGTGTGATGTGGGACCTGCTGCACAGCCAATGGATCGAGGACACTGTGGAGCTTGGGGTAGGGTGGTCGGTGATCGTGTACGCCGTGCTGGGGGCCTTGATGAGTGGCTTGAGGCCGCTTTTTATACGCAAACGCTGGGAGGTCCACTGCCTTTTTAGCGGCTTTGCCACCGCGGTTCTTGTGGCGGCGGAATATCTCATGATTTCTTTACGCAGGGAACCCTTGCGCTTTGAGTTTTCACCCTTGATTTGGGGGCGGATTTTTGGAGCGGGGGTCGTGGCGCTGGCGGTTTCACCCCTGATTTTTTTTGTGTTGAGTTACATCGCGAGGCTCATTGGGCACCAGCACTACAGGCCAGAGAGGGAGGTTGAAGAATGAGTGCTGGCGAAAACACGCGGCGCGGCGCCAGAGGCCCCAATGCCGAACTCCGCCTGTATTTCATGGCTTTCCTGATGGTGGCCTTTCTTTCCGTCCTGGTCGGCCGCCTGTGGTGGTTGGAGGTGGCGCACGGAGAACGTTGGGCCCGCAAGATCGCCTCCCGCTCGGAGGTTACGGTGCGCATTCCTTCCGTGCGTGGGGAAATCCGTGACCGACAGGGGCTGACTCTGGTGGGTAACAGGGCAAGTTATGAGGTCGATTTTTACCTTCCGGACATGGTGCGAGGATACCGCCAGAACTACGGAAAACCGCCCGTCGCCACCTATACGGCGCCTGTGCGCCAGATGCTTAAGGAAAAACGCGAAGAGGACGTCGTCCAGATCGTAAACAGCACGATTATTCCCCGGCTGCGGGACTTGGAATTGGCCAAGGATTATAATTCCGTGCGCCTGCAGCGTCATTACCGCAACAACACGGAGGTTCCCTTTCCCTACATCGAGGAGTTGGATTTTAAAACAATTGCTCGGTTTTCCGAAAATGACGTGGGTTTGCCGGGGGTGGAAATCGCACTCCGGCCCGTGCGCCAGTACGTTTATGGAGCGTTGGCTGCCCACATTTTGGGGTATGTCGGGGCCCCCGGGGACATCGACAAGTTGCCTGACATCTCCAAGTACACCTTTTATCAGCCTGACTCCGAAGGAAAATCCCAGATTGAGTCCCATCTCGACAAGTGGCTGCGGGGGACTCCCGGAGTGCGGGTGATGCAGCGGAACTTGAAAGGAGTCATCGATGGGGAAGTGCGCCGGGTCGAGCCCAAGCAGGGAAATCATGTGTACCTGACCATCGATGCGCGGATCCAGTACATCGTCGAGACGGCGCTGCGGGGCGCGGGGGTGGGGAGGGCTGCAGCCGTGGTCGTGGATCCGTACTCGGGCGAGGTCCTTGCCATGGCTTCCGTACCGTCTTACGACCCGAATGTTTTTATCCCCAGTATCTCCAAGCAGGATTGGGATTGGATCAGGGCCGACGACACCAATCCCCTCACAAATCGGGCCATTCAGGGGTACGCACCCGGGTCCACCTACAAGACGGTATCTGCTCTGGCCGGGTTGCGGAAGGGGATGACGGTGAAAAATACTTTTTCTTGTGCGGGTGGAGTTTCCTACGGCAATAAATACATGAAGTGCTGGGTGGTGGATAAACACCAGGCGCCTCACGGGTCTCTGGGGCTCCCGGATGCCTTGAAATTCTCCTGCAATGCTTTTTTCTATCAGTGGGGAAATGCCGCCGGCATTGATCAGATTGTCGAAGTCGGCAAAGCTCTGGGGTTGGGGCAGCGTAGTGGCATTCCTCTCACGGGGGAGGATCCTGGGATCCTGCCGAGTCCGGAGTGGCTCAAAGCTATTAATCCGCAGGAGCGCTGGTCCAACGGATATACAGCCAACGTGTCCATTGGACAGGGTTCTGTGGAAGCGTCTCCGCTTCAAATGTGCATGGTGGCAGCGGCGGTGGCGAACCGGGGGCGTTGTTTCAGCCCGAAGTTGGTGAAACGTGTGGTCGACGGGGAAGGCAAGGACGTGGTGGATCCAGAGACGGGCAACCTCGTGGCGCCAGCGGGACCGGTCTTGCGCACGGACTTGCATGATTCCGGGATTACTGACGATGAAATTGAACTGGTGCGTCGCGGCATGTGGAAGGTGGTCAATGAACCGGGCGGGACGGGCAAGCGGGCACAGGTGAAGGGAGTGGAGGTTGCGGGGAAAACGGGGACGGCACAGTTTTGGAGGGATGTAAACGGTAAGAAGGAAAAGGACAACCACACCTGGTTCATCTGTTTTGCCCCTTATGAGACGCCGAAGTTTGCCGTATGTGTATTCGTCCAAGGTGCCAAATCCGGCGGCGGGGTTTCCGCTCCGATTGCCCAGAGAATTTTGGAACAGTCTCTGGCCGTGGAAAAAGGGTTTGATCCCGGTTTGGCGTGGATTGAGCCCGCCCGGGGAAGTTTCGCGCCCATTGACGAGGTTAACTACAAGACCGGTCCGGTCATAGGCGGGGAGGCGGACAGGGAAACTGCCGAGCATCACACGGAGCCTGCGGCGAAAACCCCGAAGAAAAAGGCGGCGCCCGAAGCGACTCCTGATATCAAACCGGACGCGGATGAGCGCGGCAGCGTTTCGAAAAAAACGCCTGTTGATGAAGCTCGTGAGAAAAGAAGCTTCTTTGAAAAGCTATTCGGCCCTAGAAAGACAGATCCTACCCCAGTTACACCCCTTTCACCCGCGGGCAAATTGCCCCGCTGACATCCAGTGCTTTCAACCCTTTTCACCAAATTTTTATCCATGACCGAACGCGTCAAACGCCTGCTCGGGCTTGCCCCCCGTCGCACAGGCAACACCTTGATTATCAGCTCCGAAAAACTAGAACGCAGAGTCGCCCTCCTCGAAAACGGGGTGCTTGAAGAATACTCCATTGAACGGCAAACCGACCGGAATATTGTGGGTTCTATCTTTAAGGGCCGCGTCAAAAACATCGAACACGGTCTCAAGGCCATGTTTGTGGACATTGGCTTTGAAAAGAATGCGTTCCTCCACTTTTGGGATGCCCTTCCTGCGGCCCTCGACAGCGGCGTGGAACAAGTCGACCGCGGTGGCGGCGGTGGCGGCGGCGGAGGGAACGACAAAAAACGGATCACGGCGAAGGATATTCCTGATATTTATCCAATTGGAAGCGAGGTTCTTGTGCAGGTCACCAAGGGCCCCATTTCCACCAAAGGCCCTCGGATCACCACGAACGTCTCGTTGCCGGGGCGGTATCTGGTGCTGATGCCTTACAGCGATCAGAGCGGTATTTCCCGCAAAATCGAGTCTCCCAAGGAGCGCGAGCGCCTCCGCAAGATTCTGCGTGAGTTGGATGTTCCTCCGGGAATGGGGGTGATTATCCGCACCGTCGGCGAAGGCCAGCGGGCGCGTTATTTTGTGCGCGATTTGGGGCTGTTGCTCGAACAGTGGCGTAAGATTGAAGCCACGGTGAACAAGCGTCCCGCTCCTGTGTGTGCGTTCGAGGAACCTGACCTTGTGGAGCGCACCGTGCGTGACTTCCTCACCGATGAAATCGACGAGGTGCATTGTGATGACGAACTAGCCGTGAAACGCATGGGCGATCTTGTGGGGCAGATCTCAAAGCGTTCCAAAAGCCGGATCCAACATTACGCGGGAACGCAGCCTATTTTCGAACATTTTGGCGTCCAAAAGCAGATCGACGACGCCTTCCACAGGCAGGTTTGGCTGCCTTGCGGCGGATACATTGTGATCGATGAAACCGAGGCACTTATCGCCATTGACGTCAATACAGGGCGCAACAAGGGCGGGAAGGATGTCGAAAAAACCATTCTGCAGACAAACATGGAAGCGGCCGATGAGATGGCCCGGCAGATGCGGTTGCGCAATATCGGCGGCCTTATTATCGGCGACTTCATTGACATGAAGAGCCGCAAGGACCAGCAGACCGTTTATCAGCGCATGAAAGAGCGCCTGAAGCGGGACAAGGCGAAAACCCATGTGCTTCCCATTTCTCCCCTTGGGTTGATGGAGATGACCCGGCAACGCGCTCAGGAATCCATTTCCGGAGCGGTTTATGAGTCGTGCCCGTATTGTCACGGACGGGGGAAGGTCAAGAGTTCCATGACGATGAGTGTGGAATTACAGCGCGCCCTTCACTTGGTTCTGCGGAAGTGGCCGGACGTCCACGAGCTCAAGGTGACCGTCAACCCGCACGTGCTTCAGCGGTTGCGCGCCGAGGACGAGGAGCTGCTGATCGAAATCGAGCGCAAATACGCGGGGCGCTTGACTTTCCGCTCGGATCCGAGCTTCCATCACGAGCACTTTATGATCGTCGATGTGCAGACAGGAACGGAACTAAAGCCCTAGGCTGTTTTCGGAAGTAGACGCCCCTGACACCGCTTGGCAACAATCCTCGGAGTCCTCATCTTCGGGGAGGGCTTGCGGCGGTATTTGTGAAGTATGGAGCATTTTTACCTGCATCGCCTGAGTCCGTTCCTTCTCGAATTCTCGCCGGGTTTTGGAATTCGTTGGTACGGACTTGCCTATGTCCTGAGTTTTCTTGCCGCCTACCGTCTTTTTGTCCTCCTGGCCCAGAGGCGCCTCGCTCCTATCAACGCAGAGGCCGTCAGCGACTTTATCACTTGGGCCGCTCTTTTCGGTGTTTTACTCGGCGGGCGCCTCGGGTTTGTACTCCTGTACGATTTTCCGAAACTATTGGAGGATCCTCTCAGTCTTTTCCGGGTCTGGGAGGGCGGGATGGCCAGTCATGGGGGCATCCTCGGGTTGGTGGTGTTCACCTTTTATTACGCGCGTAAACACGGGGTTTCGTGGACCGGTGTCGGGGACAGTTTGGTGACGGTGGCGCCTCCCGGGTTGTTTTTGGTGCGGATGGCCAATTTTATCAACGGAGAGTTGTACGGTCGGGTCACGCAAATTTATTGGGCCGTCCAATTTCCAACGGAGCTGAGGGAGCGTCCGGAGTTGTTGGAAAAAACAGCCTTTTCACAAATGGCGCCGGAGGAAGCGTTGGATCTGATCAGGCATGGGGGTGCGGGATCGGCAGACTTGGAGAGGGTGCTGCGCGAAGTGCTTCCGCCGCGTCATCCTTCTCAGATTTATGAGGCTCTGCTGGAGGGGGTTGTGCTTTTTACAACGCTTTGGATTCTGCGGACGAAAGTTAGGGTTCCAAGGGGCGTGTTGACCGGTGTGTTTTTTGTTTTGTACGCTGTGTTGAGGATTGTGGGGGAACAGTTTAGACAGCCGGAGGATTTTAACTTTGGAATGCCCAGGGGCGTGTTTTTATCACTTTTCTTAATTTTGATGGGAGCTGCCTTCATCGGCAACGGTTTGCGCCGTCCTGAATATGAATCTGGCACCTCAAATGGCACCTCAAAATCGCCTTCCGAAGAGTAGTCGAATATTTTGCAATTGTATTTTACCGGCTGACGCCTAGATTCTCAGCCCCTTTTCCCAATGTTTCGCATATCTACTGAGATGAAAGTTCTGACAGGGTCGGCGCATCGCGTCCTGGCCGAACGCATCTGCGCATACATTGGGGTCCCTTTGGGAGACGCCACTGTAACGTCGTTTCCAGACGGCGAGACCTACGTCAAAATCAACGAAAACATCCGCGGCAGGGATCTGTTCATTGTCCAGCCAACGTGTCCGCCTACCAACCAGAACCTCATGGAGCTTCTGATCATGGTGGACGCAGTGCGGCGCGCGAGTGCGGCGCGCATTACCGCGGTGATTCCCTTCTTCGGTTACGCCAGACAGGATCGCAAAGACCAACCTCGCGTGCCTATTACGGCCAAATTGATCGCGAATTTACTCACGGCCGCCGGCGTGAACCGCGTGTTAACCATGGATCTCCATGCGCAGCAAGTCGCGGGTTTTTTTGATATCCCCGTGGACCATCTTTATGCCGCTCCGGTCATTGTCCGGAACTTGCAGAGCAGGAATTTCGTGAATCCGGTTGTCGTCTCTCCCGACGTGGGCGGGTTGAAGATGGCGTCTTCGTACGCTGAGAACTTGGGGGCTGGGCTGGCGATTGTGGCCAAGCGCCGCAAAAGCGCGACCGAAACCGAGGCGATGAATGTCATCGGCGAGGTCGATGGGCATGATGTGATTCTGGTGGATGACCTCACTGAAACGGCGGGGACGTTGGTAAGCGCCACCCGCGCCCTCAAGGAGCGGGGCGCCCGCAAGGTAATCGCGTGTGTCAGTCACGCTGTGATTTCGGATCTGGGGGTGGAACGACTCCAGAAGAGTGGCATCAGTGAACTGATCACGACGAACAGTGTTCCGGTGCGTTCGGTTCCGGATTTTCAAATGACGACGCTCTGTATTTCAGAGCTTCTCGGGGAGGGGATTAAACGGATTCATGACGATGAATCCGTAAGTTCGCTTTTCGAAATCAGCAAAAAAGAGAAGGTGTAAACAGATTATGGCAAAGCAAATTAAACTCGCTGCTCAGACTCGTGCTGGCGCAGGACGCACAGAAGTAAAGAAACTCCGCGCCGAGGGCAAGGTGCCCGCGGTCATCTACGGTGCCTCACTGGCTCCCCTCAACCTGCAACTCGGTGCTCGCGAAGTGGTGGATGCCCTCAAGCACGCCACTGGTGAGCAGGTGCTTGTGGAAGTCGAGATCCATGACGGCGCCAAGACCTCCAGCCAGCTTGCGCTGATCCAGGAAGTGCAGCATCACCCTGTGCGCTCCACCATCCTCCACGTTGATTTTCACGCCGTAGCGGCCGACGAAAAACTCCACGCGCACGTGACCGTGGAAACTCACGGAGAGTCCATTGGGGTTAAAACCTACGGTGGCCGTCTTGAACTCTTGCTTCACAGCATCGAAGTGGACTGCTTGCCCAAGGATCTTCCCGAGTTGATCAGCATTGATGTGAGTGCGCTCAACGTGGGTGAAGCGATTCATCTTCGCGATGTACAGCTCCCTTCTGGCGTCTCTTATCGCGGGGATGGCGAATTGACCGTTCTGCGCATTGCGGGTGCCACGACTGCAGATGAAACTGCCGCTTCAGAAGGCCCTTCCCAGCCCGAAGTGATTCGGGAGAAGAAGCCCGTTGAAGGCGCAGAAAAGAAGTAGTCTTTTCGTAAACATGACAGACGCCGTCTTCCGTGTTCCGGGGACGGCGTTTGTTGTTTTTACCTCCTTCGCACTTTTTAAATCCAACCGCATGCCTTCTCTGCGTCTCATTGTCGGCTTGGGAAATCCGGGAGCCGAGTACGAAAATACGCGCCATAATATTGGATTTATGGCGCTGGATCGGATGGCGCATGGAGTGGCAGAGTGGAAGCGGGAGAGGGCGTGGCAGGCGCTCATTGTCAAGGTGGATGGTATGATTTTGTGCAAGCCGGAAACCTTTATGAATCTAAGCGGTCGGGCGGTTGCCGCGGTGGCCCGCTTTTACCAAATACCGACGGATTCCATGTTGGTCGTCCTTGATGAAATGGCGTTGCCGCTGGGGCGTCTGCGGTTGCGTCCGGGCGGCTCGGCAGGCGGGCATAACGGGATGAAATCTGTGATGGAAACCCTCGGTACGCAGGAAATTGCACGTTTGCGTATGGGAATTGGAGGAGCGGCCCCGGGGGATGCGGTGGGGCATGTGCTCGGAAAGTTTAGGAAAGACGAGTGCACTCTGGTGGAGGAAATGCTGGCTCGCACCGAGGAGGCCACTCGGATGGTGCAACGGGAAGGGATTCAAGCGGCGATGAACGCTTTTAATTGACCTGCGTGGAATCTATCCCCAAGCTGTCCGACCAACTTTTATAAGAGATGAAGAACCGATACGAAGGATTGTTTATTTTGAACGTCAAAGGCAGTGAAGACGGCGCCAAGGAAGTGATTGAGCGTCTGGAGGCTGACTTTAAGAAGGAAGGTGCTGCTGTGGAGCAGGTACAGAAGATGGGTAACCGGCAGTTCTCCTACAGCAAGGGGGACTTGTCCAATGGGTACTACGTTAATTTTGTCTTTCAGGCCGCCCCTGCTGCGCTTCTGAAACTTCAGGCGAAGCTCAAGCTGGATGAGAGCATCTACCGCCAGCATTACCTTCGCCTTGGCGCCGCCAAGCCTGCCAAGGCCGCGAAGGCTGCCTGATCCGAATTGTTCTAGGATGGCGTTGCCTCGGCCCCCCCAATCAAAATTCTGACCTGACCTGATTTATGGCGAACCTAAACAAAGTGATGGTGATCGGAAATTTGACCCGTGATCCAGAGATTAAGTACACGCCCAAGGGCAGTGCGATCGCTGACATCGCTCTTGCGATCAACCGGACTTACACCACGGATTCCAACGAAAAACGAGAAGAGACCACCTATGTGGACATCGTCCTCTATGGTCGCCTTGCGGAAATCGCGGGAGAGTATCTGAAAAAGGGCCGTCCTGTGTACATCGAAGGCCGCCTCAAGCTCGATACTTGGGACGACAAGCAAACCGGGCAAAAGCGGTCCAAAATGCGGGTGGTTGGCGAGGGACTGCAGTTGCTGGGGGGGCGTGAGGGAGGCCGGGATGGTGGCTCCAATGGTGGTGGTGGCGAGTATGAGGAGGCAGACCGCGCGGTACGTCGTCCGCCTCCGCGCGCTGAGGCGTCTGCGAGACCCTCCCAGAATCGCCCTCCGGCGGATCCGGATTTGGACGTCGAACACGACGACATTCCGTTCTAGAACAGGTTTCCATTGAATGGAGTCAAAGGCACGCTATTAAACGCGTGCCTTTTGCTTTGAAAAATGGGGGGGCTTGGCGAGGGCCTGTGTTTTCGTGTTCTCGGGCTTGACGTGGCGCTTTTTTGAGGGAGGGTGTGGATGTGTTTTGGCTGGTTGATTTTTTGTAGCAGGACAGGTTGGTGTTTCGGATGGGTATCCTCGCAGGTAGAGCGTTACGCCAGCGCAGAAGCGCGCGGAACAGTGAGACAGTTGGTTTTCTGGTTGACCCGGAGAGGATCCGGAGCGGTAATGGGCATGTTAGAGGCACTCGTAGCTCAACTGGATAGAGCGCAGCCCTCCGAAGGCTGAGGTTATGGGTTCGACCCCCGTCGAGTGCACCACCCTTTTTGAGGTGGAAAGCCCTGTAAATCAACATTTAAGGGATCTGGTAATCGGGAATAAGGGAATTCCCTATTATGGGAAGAATAGGCGATTTCTGGGGCAAAATGGGCATTTTGGGGTGTTTTTAGGGGTGTTTTTAGGGGTGTTTTTGCGGTGTTTTGCGATGTTGTTTGCAATGAGCTATTTAAGAAAAGCGAAGCCTGATTACGAGTAGGTTACGCAGATCTTTAGTTTACAGCAAAACAGGTTGCGCAGGTGCTCTTGTAGTGCGAACTTGTTTGGTTTGTGCGCGAGCACTCCCGCCGCTTGAGGTGTGTGCGCTTTTACCGTGGCCGTGAGTGACGGCTTGTGAATGGATAGCAGCGTGGCATCCGCCATGAACGGGGCGAGCAAAGGTTTTTGCTTGTGCGCTGCGGCGGTGAGTTGCTCCCAGACGGGGGCGAGATCTTCGGGGATCGGAGGCAGGACGCGGGCGTGGACGGGGCACAGGACGATGCAGACAGAGGGAGGGGTGTGCCAGACAGTCGAGCATTGAATTCCGGAGAAGGACGCCGCATAGTAGTCATACCATTTATTTAGATAGAATTGCAAAACCGGTTCCGGAAAAAACGTTTGCTTGAGATAAGATCCACCCGCCACCAATCAACGAATAAACATTGCGCGCGTCCTCCCAATATTTTTCCAGTAAGGCGGTTTGTGCTTTCTGTAGCG
>CANJPY010000109.1 GCA_947476255.1 Chthoniobacteraceae bacterium
CTTGGAGGCGAAAATGCTGCCCGTCCCGGGGACAAAGATTTTGCTGAGCAAGACGGAGTTTACCGTTGGGGAGTGGAAGCTGTATTTGAGGGCGGAAGGACTGCCCGATTGGACGCAGCCGTCCAAAGACTTTGAGCAGAATGACGAGCATCCCGTGGTGAACGTGAGCTGGAATGATGCGAAGACGTTTTGCGACTGGCTGAGTCTGAAGACGGGGAAGCAGTGGCGGTTGCCAACGAATTTGGAATGGGAGGCGGCAGTGGGGACGGGGATCTATCCGTGGGGGGATTATTATCCACCGAAGTGGGATGACGGAAATTACGCGGTGGCACAGGATGCGAAGGATGATCCTCAGAGAATTGGGCTGGACGGGATCAAGGGGACAGCGCCTGTTGGGAGTTTCAAGCCGAATGCACTCGGATTTTATGATCTCGGTGGGAATGTGCAGGAATATATGTGGGATGGGCTGGATGAGAAGACTGGCAACCTCGTGATGCGCGGCGGCGCGTGGAACAACTTCAACGCCTTCTGTCGTGCGGCCCACTGGGACAGCCCGGGGGGCCTGTTCAACAAACGCGCCGACGCTGGTTTCCGTCTCGCCATCAGTTCAGTTCCTTAGAGCCTGGAAGCGGAGCTGGGAGGCCTGTGAAAGGAACGAGGGACGAGCGAGGGAGCACAGGACACACCGCGTAGTGGTACGTGTTTTCGCGAGGGTCAGCCCGCCGCATTTGCCCCCTTGGCTTTTCTCAGCGCAGGGTGCTGCTGAGATAGTGCAGGGTGACGGCGCCGATCGTCTGCAGGCTTGCGGGGCTGAGTTGCTCCAAGGTGTCGTCGGCGGTGTGCCATGCGTTGTACTCGAAGTCGATCACGTCCAGCGTCGGGATCTTCGCGATTTGGTTGAGCGGCACGTGGTCGTCGAGCATCGGGCGGTCGAAGATCCGGAAAAACTGGCGGGCTTGCAGGGCGTCCGCGGACCCGAGCACGCCTTGGGTCAGCTCCTTGGGGGAATCCAGCGGCAGAGTCACCGTGAGGTCCTTGTCGCCGATCATATCCCAAAGAATCCCAAACTTGAACTGGGTGTTGCGTCCCGATTCACGCAAGTGCGAGGCGTAGTATCGGCTGCCATACAAGCCGTCTCTTTCCGTAAACTGCTGCACGGCCTCTTCCCCGTCGAAAAAGACGAGTTCGATTTTCGCCGCAAGGGCAGGGTCTTTTGCGAGGACTCGGGCGAGTTCCAGAAGCGCACCAGTGCTGGAGGCTCCATCGTTGGCGCCGACGAAGGAGATGGTCGTGAATTTTTTCGTGTCGTAGTGTGATGCCACGAGCGCCTTTTGAGAGGTAAGATCCGGTGCCTGTCCCTTTTTCGCAGAAAAACGCGCGATCAGGTTCGTCATTGGAACCGGACCGTAAGGCGTATCGGCCTGAAAAGTCTGGGCTTCGGGCGTCCAGCCACACGCGGAGAGGGAGGCGATGATTTTTTCACGCGCCTGCGCGAGCGCGGGGGAGCCTGCGGGGCGGGGACCAAGGGCGACCTGTTGTTTGACCGCCTCCATGGCGAGGGTGCCGTTGAATTCCGTCCAAATTTCGGCGGGAATGGTCGCTTGCGCCGCGCCGCGGGGCCCGGTGCCGTCGCCATCGGCATTGGATTTTGTTCCCCGACCGCAGGCGGCCAGAGAAAGGAGGACAAGGAGGGTGGCCTGCACGAGTGTGCGCGGTCTCGAGGGCGAGATGGAAAGCATGGAAACAAATCAGCTGATGTCGTCCCGAATGCCCAGGAGGGAAAGAAGGCGGTGGAGGTCGTCGTTGCCGTAGTATTCGATCTCGATGCGGCCGCGTTTGTCCCCATGATGCACGGCCACATGGGTGCCCAAATGATGCTGCAGGCGGGTTTGCACGTTTTGCAGTGCGGAGGCGACGCCGGGAGCGCTTTTCGTGCCCTTGGCCTTCTTCGTTTTGCCGGAAGATTCGATGAGTTGCGCCACCAGGGTTTCCGCGCCCCTGACGGTGAGGCCTTTGCGTAAAACCTCTTCCGCAGCCAGAACCTGTTCTTCCTGGGAGCGGAGGGACAGGAGCACCTTGGCGTGGCCAACCGTGATGCGTTCTTGAGAGAGCCACGTTTGGAGCTGGGGCGCGAGGTCCAGAAGGCGCATGGCGTTGGCCACGGAGGCGCGGCTGCGTCCCACGCGGCGGGAAATGTCCTCCTGCTTCATCGCAAATTCCTCGGCGAGCCGGAGGTAGGCCTTGGCTTCTTCCACCGGATTCAGTTCGGCCCGCTGCAGGTTTTCAATCAGCGCGAGTTCGAGCACATCCTTGTCGGAAGCTTCGCGTACGATGACGGGAACGGTTTCGAGCCCCAGTTTTTGCGCCGCTCGCCAGCGTCGCTCGCCCGCGATGAGTTCAAAGCGGTCGTGGATTTGCCGGCAGATGAGGGGTTGGAGGATTCCATGTTCGCGGATGGAATCGGAAAGCTCGACGAGTTCCTCTTCGCGGAAGTTTTTGCGCGGTTGCAGCGGGGAGGGAGCCAGCGCGCCAATGGCAATGGGCTGTACGCGTTCGCCCTTCTCTTCAACAGGAGTGGGTGACGCGACGGGAGTGGCCGCAGGCCGTGAGCTGATCAACGCGCTCAGGCCTTTGCCAAGAGCAGAAGGTTTCGCCATAGAATCGTACATGCTACTGTTTCGGCGCGAAAAGGCAACACGGACGGGGGACACCCGCCTTTCGTTTTTTAAGCCACCCCTGTTTTTGAGCCAGATCCCCGCCTCAAGCTCTTGACCACCACTGTCCAGGCAGGGGTTTGACACGCCGCTTCATCTCCAGTGAAAGCAGCGCCGAACTGACCTTCGCCGCGCTCAAACCTGTCACATCCACCAGGTCGTCGATGGCTTTTTCCCCTGTGGCGAGAACCTCCAGAAGCAGGCACTCTTCGGGGGGGAGGAGGAGAGCCGGGAGTGGCTGGCTGCCGTTGCGGTTGCGGGGGAAGAGTTCCTGCATCTCATCCAAGATATCCTCCGCGCAGGTCACCAGTTTCGCTCCCTGCTGAATCAGCCGGTTGGTGCCAGCGGAGGAGGGGCGGTCCAGAGGGCCGGGAATGGCGTACACCTGCCGTCCCTGTTCGAGGGCCAGATTGGCGGTGATGAGGGCGCCGCTTTTTTCGCCGGCTTCGACCACGAGCAAGTCCGTGCTCCACCCGGCCACGATGCGGTTTCGGTAGGGGAAAGTCTGAGGGTTGGGTGGGAATTCCAGGGGGAATTCACTCAGGACCGCTCCGTTTTGTGAAATGCGCTCGGAAAGGACCTTGTTTTCAGGAGGGTACAGGCAGCCCAGGCCGGACCCGATGATGGCGATGGTGCGTCCTTTGGCCGCGAGTGCGCCTTGGTGCGCTGCGGTGTCGATCCCGCGGGCGAGGCCCGAGACAATCGTGAGGCTGTGGCTTGCGAGCCGGTAACTGAAGCGTTTTGCGTATTCGCTTCCGTAGAATGTGCTCTGGCGGGAGCCCACGATGCCGATGGCGTTTTGGTCGCTCTCCAAAACCGTCCCCAGCGCCTGTAGCAGCACGGGCGCGTTGTGGAGTTGTCGAAGCGCCTTGGGGTACAGGGGGTTTTCATCGCTCAGGAGCCATCCGCCCAAGAAGGCCAACTGCCCCAACTCACGTTCGGCCTGGTCGCCGTCGGAAGCGTGTTTGATCGAAAGACTCAGCTCATGGGAAATGCCCTGCAGCCGGGAAAGTTCGTTAACAGGCGCCCGCAACACCGACGTTGCGGAGCCAAAATGGTCCCGCAAACGACGGATACGAACGGGGCCCAAATTGGGCACCAGGTGAAGGGCCAGCAAGGCAAGGTCCTCGGTCATCCCTTTTGCATCGAATTACCACGGACTGGGAGGTCCGTAAAATTCAAGCTGGGGTCCGATAAAGTTCGGGTCCCAAGGGGGCGGGGCCAATTTGGATTTGGTAAAATCCTCTAAAAACAGCAATTCCCCTCTGTAGCCGCCGAGTTCTCCAAGGAGTGCGTCGCATTTGAGCCACCATTGCACCAGAGAAGGGGCCTTGCGCGGACTTTCCGCGGTGCCGGGAAAGACGAGGTAGGTCACTTTCAGATCGCTTTCCGCCCGCGCGCCAAGGTTCGCGCGTTGATTGATCTCTTTACAAATGCGCAGTGAGGCTTCGCCCGATTTCACACTGGGGCCGGCATCTCCCACAATCGCCGGGATGAGTTTGTCGCCGTGAATGACCACGCAGTAGTCCCCTATTTTCGCCGCGGTTTGTCCCTCCTTGCGCGAGACCATCGGCAGGGGCAGGACGACAAAGGGGTCCACGCTTCCGACCAGATAACTGAATTTTTTAAGATCGGCGATTTGCTGCTTCAGGTTGGTCTTGGCGTCCTGCAGGTCTTTTTGGCGGGTGGGCGTCAGGTTGGGGCCCGTGAGGTCTTTTTCGGTATCCTTGAGACGCTTTTCCCAGCCTGCGAGGAAGGGGTTGGGCTTTTGCGTCACTTTGGTCCAGCGGTAACTGGTGAAGGGCTGGAAGGTGGTGCTGACGCCCTCGAGCGTCGCAACGCGGTCTCCATCGGAGCCGTCGGTGTCGACGTCCATATCGGACTGGATGAGGAGGGCTTTGCGCCCCGTCAGAGTCGATTCCAGTTCGAGAACGGTTTCGATGTCGAAAAAATTGTGCCTTGAAAGGAGCGCGTCGAGGTGGGTGAGACTGTTTTGGAGGCTGGCGACTTTCCGCTGGTAGATTTCTTCGTAGATCGGCGCGATTTTGGCGTTGGCAACGAGTTTTCCAAGATCCGGCAGGATGCGGCTCAGGCTGGGGTTGAGTTTCTCGAGTTCCTCCACGCTTTGGTGGGGTTTGGGGACGCGCACGCGGAGTTGCAGGTCCAGTTCGTAGCTCGCGGGGTCTTGTCGGTCGGTCGTGGCTGTGGTGCCGACTTCTGCGCTAAAGGTGGTCTTTAGCTGGATGCCGCTGAACATCTTTCCCGTATCCATTTTTTTGTACGGGATGGTAATGGGCGGCGCTTGAGGAGGGGGAGTCGGCGGCGGTTCGACTGGGGGCGGCTCTTCCACGGGAGGCGGAGGAGGAGGGGGTGGGGCGGGTTTCTTGCACCCCGCGAGGACGGCAACACCGACGAAAAGGGAGACCAGCGCGGCTTTTGGGACGCAGGTCAGCGGGGCCTTGGGAGCGCAAGCCCGCGCGCGCTCGCACGCAGGGCGCCAGCGGGGCAACTTTGAACAAAGGCGTTGGAACAAGACCCGCATGAAATCGAGGAAGGAGAGGCCCCGCGCCAATGCGTGCGCTAGCGGCGAACGAGTCCCGCCACTGCCAGGGCAATGCCGATGGCGCTCAGGATGATCATGGGAATGGCCGGCATCGCCTGGCCTTTCTTGAGATACGCCGGCAGGAATTTGCCTAAAAGCAGAAGGGACACGACCGCTCCCATCACGCAGCCCACGGTTGTTTTGGTCGGCATCAACCAGCCTGAAACTGCCAGAAGCAGTCCGGATACGACACCCGCGATCAGCGAAGGTTTACTGTTGGCTTTGACGAATCCCATGACGCCGCCGAGGGCTGTGAACGCGGCGTATACAAAGAAAAAGATGCGGGTGATATTCAACATGCCTGAAGACTAGTCAAAATTCGCCGCTCGGGCCGAATCTTTTTCTGCATCCAGCCCATCTTCGCCGCATTTCAAGGGGGCGTGCCTCCCGGAAGCGGCACGGGAGAGCCCAAGAAATGCGGCTGTGTTTTCCACAAATAAACGTCCAGACAGGCGCGGGCCCGTGAGAACCACTCCCGGATCCGCGTCCTGTACGAGCGTTTCCAAGGGACCGGTTCCGCCGAGAACCCAAGCGCGGAGAGCCCCGTTTCCTCCGCGATAAAGAGGGCGCGGGGCAGGTGGAAATCATCGGTGATCACCACGACGTCCTTCTCGAGTTGAAACACTTTTTTCGCGCGAATGATGGAGTCCAGAGTGCGGAATCCCGCGTAATCCAGGGAGAGCGCTGCGTCCGGCAGTCCGCGCTGGCGCAGGGCGTCCCGCATGGCCACCGGTTCGTTGTAGTCGGCGCGGCGGTTGTCTCCGCTGAGCAGGAGTCGCTGGACTGAGCCGGCTTTGTAGAGCAGGGCCGCGGCGTCCATGCGGCTTTCAAAGAAGGGATTTGGGCCGCCTTTACCCGCGGATCGAGGCGCGGTTCCCAGCACAAGCCCCGTGGAACCCAAGGGGACCTGGCTGAGGTCTTTGACGATCCGGCTTTGGCCCATGCTCAAAACTAGAATGTTCGCTGCCAACAAGCCGCCCAAGCCAAGGAGCAACACGGTCACAGCACCCAGGAGAAGGATTTTGAGGATGCGACGGAGTTTCATGGAAGCCGTGTTGCGCGTTTACTCTTCGGGAGGCGCTTCCACTTTGCTGTATCTGGCGTGAAAACGCTGCCTGAATTCCGAAAACGCACCCGCTTCAAGCGCCTGGCGGATCGTCGCCATCAGGTTGAGATAAAAGTGCAGGTTATGCAGGGTCACGAGACGCAACCCCAGAATTTCCTCCGCCTTGAGCAAATGCCTGATGTAGGAGCGCGAGAATTCCCTGCACGCAGGGCAGGTGCATCCTTCTTCAATGGGGCCCTTGGCCCGGGTGTGGCAGGCATTCTTGAGGTTGACCGTCCCTCCCCAAGTGTAAGCCGTTCCATTACGCGCCACCCGGGTGGGAAGAACGCAGTCGAACATATCGATGCCACGTGCGATCATTTCCACCATTTGTGGCGGCGTTCCGAGCCCCATCGCGTATCGGGCTTTGCCGGGGGGCAAATAGGGTTCGCTGTTTTCCACGGCGGCGAGCATTTCCTCCTCGGGCTCTCCAACCGAAACGCCGCCCACCGCATACCCGTCAAAGTCCATGCTTACCAGGGCCTCCGCGCTTTGGCGGCGAAGGTCCGCGAAGGTGGCGCCCTGAACGATCCCGAACTTGGCCCCCGGCGTGGGGACTTCCTTGCAGCGTTTGGCCCAGAGGAGGGTGCGCTCAAGGCTGCGTGCGGCGTAGTCGTATTCGCAGGGGTAGGGCGGGCACTCGTCGAACAGCATTGCGATATCGGAGCCCAGCGCCGCCTGTATTTCCATGGCTTCCTTGGGACCGATAAAACACGGGGCGCCATCAATGTGGCTTTGGAAATGCACGCCTTCATCGGTGATTTTTCGCAGGCGGGCGAGCGAGAAGACCTGAAAGCCGCCGGAGTCTGTCAGAATCGGGCGATCCCAGCGGCTGAACCCATGCAGTCCTCCGAACTCGCGGATGACGTCCAAGCCGGGGCGCAGGAAAAGGTGGTAGGTGTTGCCGAGAATGATTTGGGCGTCCAGTTCTCTGAGTTCACTGGGGGCGACCGCCTTCACCGTGCCTTGTGTCCCCACAGGCATGAAGATGGGCGTTTGAATGACTCCGTGAGCCGTTGTGAGACGACCGCGGCGAGCCTTGGAGTGGGAGTCGGTGAGCAGGAGCTCAAACATGGTTAGGAAAGAAAAAAGGAAGGAGGAATCGGCTCAAGGCCAATGAATGGATGATTTCGAAAAAAAGAACCGGCGGGTCACACGCGCGAGGGGGCGCGCACGGGTGGCTCAAGCTGCCTTGGATCGCCCGATTTTCAAGGGTTAAGCAAGGCCGTGCTCCTTCAAAATGGACAGGTACGACACTTCCCCTCGGTGGACGTTGGCGCTCCACTCGGAACTGGACCCATCGTCGGCGCGGTCGCTGATGAACTTGTAACAGACGAATTCCGTTTCGGTGGACTTGCACGCTTTGGCGAGCGCGTAGGCTTCCATGTCGACGAGGTCCGCCGGGATTTTGAGCTTCGGGTCCGTGACAAAGCTGTCGCCGGAACTGCAGGTGAGGCCGCCGTCTCCAATAGCGAGAACGATGTGGTCCTCGTAGGGGGTCTGGCCGGGGGAAAACCCGAGGGGCCCTACATCCATATCCCTCTGTACAAAATGGGTGCAGCGGTGGATTCCGTGTCCCACGGTGATCCCGCCAGCCGTGCCGAAGTTCCAGATGCGTTTGGGACGATGCTTTTCAATCAGGCGCGCGGCCGCCAGCGCAGCATTCACCTTGCCCACGCCCGTGCAAAAGACGTGGGGGAGATCGGCGAGCGCGGGCGCTTCGTCGCGGATGGCGATGAGGACGATGTCATTCATGGTAGTCCAGAAGTGAGGTGACGCAGACGCCGCGCTCCGTCAGACGCTGCGCTCCGCCGAGAAACGTGAGATTGATGACGGTTGCTACCTGGATGTCTTTGGGCGGGATGCGGAAGTGTTGGGTGAGGAGTTCGACAATCGCCAGAGCGGTGCCTCCCGTGGCGAGGACATCGTCAATGAGCATGACGCGTTTGCCTTCAAGCGCGCTTTCGGATTGCAGGCTGATGGAGGCCGAGTCGTATTCGTAATCGTAGGTCTGTGTGAACACGTTTCCCGGGAGTTTGCCCGGTTTTCGGGCGAGGTGCAGGGGCAGCTTTGTGGCGTAGGCTACGGGAGCGCCCCAGAGAAACCCGCGCGCATCCGGGCTGACAATCGCGGTGGCGTCAAAGGTACCGCAGGCCACCGCCAGACGGTTCACCGTCCAGGCGAAGGCGTCCGGTTTTTCGACGATCGAACAGATATCAAAAAAATTCACGCCCGGCTTGGGCCAGTCGTTGACGGTGCGTATCAGATTTCGAAGTTTGTCGTTGTCCATGAGAGTAGGCGTGGAGCTCTGCAAGGTTAAGGCAAACCCCCGCGTGTTTGCAGGCTATTTCCTCGGGGCACCTAGAGAGATGTCTCACCGCTGCGTTCAGAGTGCGTTTCTTGCGAGGTTGATCCGAGGCTCCGGTGAGCTGCGGGAGTGGCTTATTTTGTCTAATGACAGGGAAGTTTTGTCATCAAGTTTGTTGTCGCATTGATGTTGTTATCGTCATTAGGGTTTTCTCAATCAGCACGGGTTCCTGTGCAGGACTCCTCTCCCAACCTCATGAAATTCGCCCCACTCTCTCTCCTTCTCTTCACGTCGCTGGCCCCCCTGTCTTCTGCACAGCAGCCCGCTCTAGCGCGGTTGATCGATTTCGGGCCTGTGGGCACAGAAGCCGAAATCCGGCAGACCTTCACGAAGGCGACGGAAGTCTTGTCGAAATCCGGCGGCGTGCTGTCTCTCGATCCCCGGGAATCGAAGATCCTGAAGCCGACTAACACCTATCAAGGGTCGTGGCGCACTCCGCCCGCGCCGGCTCCCGCCAAGCAATGGGGAAAGGGGACCGGGTTCACCATCGTCGAGGTGGACGAAAAACAAACCACGATTGAAGTTCCTCCGCTGACGGGTCTGCAAATCAACCGCACACTGCGGATGCCTCCCGAGGACAGTCTCCCGCACTGGACTACGGATTTTCCTGTCAGCATCCAGAACCGCGTCATAGCGGGCTCCAACAGTTATCTGGATTTTCTAGAGGTGCCAACCAAGGCGGGCAAGGATGCAAAGTTCTACCTCAAAAGCGTGCGGGGCATCCGGCCCGGTCAGTTTCTCAACGCCCATACCGGCGAATGGTACGGTGGCAATGTGGAACGACTTTATGTGAAGGCCGTCGGCTACGATGCGGACAAGAAGATGCAGTTTTTTGTCGCCGACGCCGACCTGGATCACGCCAAAAACGCCACCATCCACAACAAAAACAACGTCGGTTTGGTTTACATGGAGCAGAACTGCAACTCTGACGAGCAGACTTACGACGTCATGCTCAAGCGTCGGCAATACGCCGGCGGCGACACCTACATGTTCTTCGCGTGGTACGAATACATGAGCGACATCCACTCCGCTGCTGGCGACGAAAATGGGACGCTGTTCGGTGGTTACGTCAAAAGCCTCGTCAATAATTTCCGCGCAAAGGCCGACGCGATCGACTGGACAAAAAACGAATTCACTTTCACCGCCGGCCGTAATCCCGAGACGCTTTCGAATTCCAGACCGCTCATCAATCTCAACCCTAAGAAGTGGATCACTGCCGGCAAGACTTTCATCGTTCCCGCCGAATCGTATTGGGAGACGACCGACACCGGCAAGTATCCGTTCCAAGGCAAGACCTATCCCACGGTCCTCGACCAAAAAAACGAGCATGGATTGCGCATGGGCGGTTTGATTCGAGGGGACAAGGATTGCCCGTGGGACGACTCGGTCATTGGCCGCTTCTTTGCCATCACCGAGGAGAGTGAACGCGTCAGCGGCGGCGAGAAGCCGTACCGGTGGTACGAAATCATCGGCCTCAACAAGAATGCCGACGGCACAAAAGACCTCATCATCCGCCGCTTTTGGTGGGGAGCCAAGAGCGCCGGCAGCCCCTCGCTTTACCGGCTCGACAACAATACGTGGGACGGTCACGAGCGTCCTCTCAACTACGCCATCGCCCCCGGCACCTACGTCAACAACGTCGCGCAGGCCGTGCCGACACCGGATTTCAAGACCACTCCCGTGCTCGGTGTCATTCCATACTCCGATGCCGGCAAGGCGTTCGATTTTGAGAAAGGCGATGCCGTTGAACAAGCCATCGGCCCCGACCCTTTCAAACCAATTCCGTTCCGCATGTGGATGTGGGACGCCGTGCCCGGTGCGTTTCCCGCGCCTGTGCTCGACATCGCCAACCATGGCATCCAACGCGAGATCGCTCTTCAAATCCGCGGCGGTCCCGCCGATGCCGACAAGCTGCCCGCCACCAAGGAAGGCAAGCCGTCATGGCGGCACGCCATCTCCATTGAAAGTGCTGCGGAAGTTGGCTTGCGTTTGTCTGCCGACGCCACAAACGCGGCGATTCTGTTTGAACAGAATTACCACGAACAGCCGATCAAGTGGCATTACCGGCCGGAGGCCGCCGCGCCTCTTAAACAGGCAGTCCTGACGGTCTCCAAGGAAACCGGCCAATTGAACTTTACGGGGAGTGCCCGCTTTGCCGGTTTGTCCGGGGACGCGACGCCTGCGAAAAACTTGCGCGGCAAAAACGTCGCGGTGAAAGCCGGCGAAACAAGCACGACGATTGCATTCCCCAGTGCAGAAGCGGATGGCGAGTACGCGGTGTTCGTCGAACAAAGTTGGGTCAGCAACCGTGCCGTTGTCAAAAAGGAGGCCGGCGGTTTCACCGTGCAATTCGACAAAGCGGCCCCTGCCGGCGCCAGGATCGATTGGATGATCGTGCGATAAAAAATCCCGACCCAACGGATCCGCGATGGCTGCTTAGTTTTGCCGCGAGAAACCAGTCTGCGGTTTCTCGAGGTTCATTTCCTTGATCCACGTGTTCCGGTAGCGGATGTCGTGGCCCTCGCATTGCAGTTTCAGTCCGCCCGGAGTATCGGTGATTCCGCGGCCGCCGTCGTTTCCTCCGTCGATCCCGGAATTGGCTCCGCCCCAGACTTGGTTGATTTCGTGGTTCGCGTGGAATTTGACCCCGTTGAAGTACATCGTCACAAGCGCCTTTTCCACGCGCTGTCCGTCTTTAAACCGGGCGGCGCGAAACATGATATCGTACGAGTTCCACTGGCGGAGTCCCTTGTATAAAAAGTAAGGGGAGGGTGATTCATTGATGATCGCTCCCATGCCGTGGGTGGTGGCGTCTCCGTCTTGAATCTGAATTTCGTAACGGTTCTGCAAGTACACGCCGCTGTTACCTTCCGGATTCATCACCAAAAATTCAATGTGCAGGCGGAAATCACGGTAAGCCTTCTTCGTTACAATATCCGCCACCCCGAATTTACCGAGGCCCACGGCGGGGTCGTCTGTTTGCAGGACCTCACCGCTCTCGAGGGGGTCTGGGACGAGCTTCCACTTGATTGGAAGCGAAGAGCCAAAGCGCGGTCCTTCCCAGTATGTCCACTTTTCGTCAAGCGTCCCTCGGGTGCCGTCGATGAGGACATCCGCTCCGGGAAGGGGTTTGGCGCCCACCCCGACATCCGCAAGGGAGGCACGGGGGTGGAGTGAGCCTGCCAGCACCAGCGTCGTTGCGATGACGCGAGTGATCCGGAAAAAAGAAGAAGGGGGAGTCATTAGCCAACGGGAGTATCCGTTCACGCGTGTCATGTAAATCTTCAACATCTGCCGGCACTGCGCTGTTCCAAATATTTGACACTGTTTTGGAGTGGGCGAAGAAACAAAATCGTATAGTCCACGAGACACGCTTTGTGTCGATCACGTTCGAAGGGCGCTTTCATTCGCGCCAAACAGGGGCTCTTGATCGCCAAAGCACTCGCGGCAGGGGCGTAAATCACTCAGAAAAGGAATTTCCATGATCAGGTCGAACCCTGCACTGCGAACTTTCTCGCCCAATCACCGTCAGTGGGTGAGTGCAGTGCGAGTGCAGCAGGGGACAGACCTTTTGCGGTACCGAGACTGCAGTCTCGGAGACAAGCGGGTGAGTCGAAACTCCACACAGTGGCAGGGTGTGCGCCGCGCTGCATCGGCTATAACCAATTCAAGAGCAACGATTTCGTGAAGGGTGTGAGACTGTTGCATGCGAACCCACAAGCCAAGGTGGTTCAATTCCAGAAAAAAGGACTTTACGCTCGGTCTTTTCGGAGCCGCAGTAGGAGTGAAGGAAACCGTTCAGGGAATGACCGCGGCGAGCCTTGCAATGATTCCATCCTTCGCTTTGGCAAGAGGACTCCATGCCGCAGTGGGTGCGCTTTTACTGGATTGTTCGAGAGCGAGTACCACCCATTCGACGTCTGCTGGATCCGTAGCCTCGAGCGCGGCTTTTAAAAACGAAGTCCGCTGAGACTCGGGGACGGGTCCGGCACAGGCGCTCAATTTCTCCCGCACAGTACTCAGTTTTTCAGACGCCTCTTGCAGCGATTTTAAGATGCCCAGGCCCTGCTGGTCGGTCCAATACACACGCCTTTTGGAAGCATTCTCAAAAATCCGCTGATACAGGCGCACCCTTCTATAGGTTTCCATAAGCTTCTGAACACCAGACGGGTCGCCCAGCCTGTACAACGCCACGGAGAGCTCTGCCACGAGACTGGAATGCTGGCGGGCAAAAACTCCGGGGGCAGGGTCGTCTTCGGAACTCTGGGATTTAGTCTGGCTTTCAGAACGAAGGAGTAATTCGGTCAGTAGAGGAACAGCCTCGCCGCGGCCCAACAAACCCAGCGCCTCGATGGCGGCCTCCTTGGTGTCTTCTTTTTCGACCGCCCCCAGCAACATCTTGTAGGCTTCCGGACTTTTTGAAGCTCCCAAGAGCACAAGGGCGGCGCGGCGTGCGTTCAGGTCCGGATTGAACGCCTCCAGAGATTCTTTCAACCTCTGGCCCCACTCCGGCTTGGCAAAGGGAATGAGGGCCTTGTACACGGAGGGGAGATCCACTTTTGAGGAGGCCTCGGGTTTGATCGCATGCGCGAACAAAGCATCCATGGTTTGACGCTCGGGGCGCTCGCAGATGCGACGGGCCATTTCCGGAGTAATGCCGCCGCCTATGGCAAGGCTGTTTTGCTCTTCCTCGCTCAAGACCGGTCCGGCCTGAGTGACGGCACTGCCGGTTTGAAGAGGCCTTGCAGCTGACGCCCAGTCGAGGGCGGCCGCCATGACCTTTGTAAAATCCGGCCACTCCCAAAACGGCAGAACTCCCTGCGGCGGATCTCCGTGCGGGGTGAGCGCACAGGCCACCACTCGCCCTTTGCCAAAATCACCGCTGATGAATGCGGGCTTGCCGCCTGCCGTCATCTGCACGGTGGCCCCGGCCTTCGGTTCCAGCCTTTGCACGTAAAAGGCGTTCGGCTTTGCGTCTCCGAGTGCGGGGAATTTCCAAGTGGCACCGGGGGCGACTTCCAGGGGAACACCGGCACGCTGGGGGGGAATTCGGTTTTCGGGGGGAAACGTCGCAGGCAGCATTTCGGCCAAGGGAGTGCCTTCGTAGCCCCCTCTGCTGTAGGCCCAATAGCCGCCAAGCACCACCAGACCTCCACCCTGCGCCACAAACTCACGCAACACCTTGATTCTCTCTGGGTTGATGCTCGGGGCATCCAGGTTGGAAATCACAACCACGGCATATCGGTTGAATGTTTCCTCTTTGGGAAGATGGTACATCCGGGTGTATCCCCCGAAATACGGACTGCGAGAGACAAACGCACCGTCGAAAGGAATCCCAGCCAGGTGAAAGGCGGGCTCGACTTTGAAATGCTCGGTCCACAGTCCTTCGATCAAAAGCGCTTTTGGAACAAGCGATGGAATCCAGCGCCATTCCCCTGTAACTCCCGCGGGCTTGAGAGGCTTGGCGGGAGCGGCGAGTCCTTCAGCCAGCGGCCACAGGCCTGCAAGGCCCCCCAGCAACAAGGAGACAACCAGATAACGCGGGGGTGTAAATTTCCGGACAACCATAAGAATATCAAAAAGGGCCTTCACAACACCTCAGCGGGCAGGGTCTTGCCACACCAGAACGGACCAGTAACGATGCTCGGGAACCGACACTGCAAACCCGTCTCCATCCTGCACGGCGGTCAGCTTTTCAGAGCGTGTTGCAGGCTCGGCACTCAGCAACCAGACCCCCTCGGGACGCGCGCCTTTTCTCCTCAGAGTCACACCCGACTGCCAGGCCGGCATCACGCCGTTTTTTCCGGCGGGCACCACGGCATCCACTGGAGGCGGGGTCACGAGATGCACCACCGTCTGCCGTCTGCCTCCCTCCAGAGTCCGTGCGCGCACGTAGTCCTTCCACAGAAGAGGACTTTCACTCTTGAGAGTAAAGGCGGCCTGCTCTGCCTCCGCGGGGGCGAAGGCGAGATCCCAGCAAAACTCTCCGAACCGGGTCATAAACTGACTGTAGGTGCCGGGCATGTTCGGTCCCCAGCCGTAGCTGTTGTATGTGTGTGAACCAGAGGCAAATGTAAATATGGCGGCAAAGGTCCTGCCCCACGAGGAAGCCGCGTCCGGGCAAAAAATCGTGTCAAATCCGCCCGCGGTTCTCGCGGCCTCCGCCTGTTTCAACGCCACCTGGCGGTACTTCTCCCAACTCTGCGAAAGCCGGATGGCCTCGTTCATCATTTGCCCGCCGCCGCCCGCACACTCGTTGAAAAAAACGCGTTCTTGATTTGGTTTTGCAGGGTCTTCGGGCTCGACTCCAAAGTTGAAGGAGACTGCAAACGGCTTCTCGATTTCCGTTTGAAAGCGGTGGCGCATCCAGCGCAAATTCCGCTTGGAAACAAGATCGCCGTCCCAATTCCCCTCCTTCACCTCAAAGAGTTCCGGCAGGAGGGAGCGCATTTTTTCGACCACTCCAAAACGCTTCAAGTCTTCAATGCCTTCTGCCGCATCCATGGCGCTCCATCCCGGTGGCTTGTCAAAGCGAACTCCGTCCCAGCCAAATTTGCGGGCGGATTTGATGATCTCCTCCGCGCCGAGATTGATTGTTTCGAAATAGCCCCTGTTGATTCCCATCGAATGCCAGACCCCGTACTGGATTCGCCAGAAAAGAGAATTGGAATGGGTCAGGTCGTACAGTTTAAGATCTTCTATGTCATGAAATTCGGAGGCAAGGCCTATGCCGCCATGTGTGATTAAGTCGGGGTGTCTGCGCGCCCACTCCATGCCCGAGGGACCGCTCGCGGTCGGCCAGGAATAGGTGATCATTTTGATCCCGTTGCTGTGGCTGGCATCCATCCATATTTTTAAACCAGCCAAACTGTTGTGCGCGTTTCCCTGCCCTGTCCACCAGTGGTCTCCCTCGGGATTGAGGTCGGTCCAGCTGCTCGGCTGCCAGCTAAAAGCCTCCTCGACATTTACATAGGCCGCGCGGTTCTCCGCCACATGTTCCTTCAGGCTCGCCTCCCGTCCGTACCATGTCAGAAAACCGCTCCCTTGAATCGCTGTCTTCCACACGGGAGCGCCCACCGAAAAATATTCCGCGGCTGAATGAGTGCTTCCATCCTCCGCCCTGACGCTGGCTCGCGCCTCGTGACCGAATTCGCGCCTGCCTGAAGTCCATTCAAACCTGTGTTTCACACTCGAGTGCGCCGGCACAGAGAGCACGGTCTCCAGAGGAGCACCAGCCTCGTCCAAGCCGGTAAGCATCTCCAGGCGAACCACAGCTTTCTCGGGCCGCGCCTTGAAATTGTGTACGGTGACCTCCACCGGATTCGCTTCGCCCGGGTGAACATGAACCTTCTCGGGCCAAACTTTTTCGACAACCAGCCCCGCGTTTTCCACGGCATAGTCCACGCCATCGATCAATACCGCTGGGTAGTCGAGCGTGTTCGGAGCCACCGCCACATCGGCGTTTAAATCGTCCGTAAACTCATCCACATCAGACTTGCGACCCTTCACCGCCTTGCGTCCCGCCTTGGCGGGATCCGCCGAGGCGTCTTCAATGGAGGGAGGCTTCACCGGTCGCACTGCTCTTGTCTTTTCTCCGGCAGGCAGTGGGGCAAGGTTCCAGGAAAGTTCAAAGGAAACGGTGGAGGCCGTCGGCACTGCAACACGTTGCTCCATCTGGGTGTACTGTCCAGGCTTGGCGTTGAAATGCAACCACAGCATTGGAATGCTGGACGCCGCCTTGCCGTCTACCATCACGTGCAGGTTAAGGCGCAAACGTGCCGCCTCGTAATCTGCGGGCAACTGCGCGCGCAAGCGCGGAGAAAAACGGTACAAGCCCGGAGGCAACGGCTTTTTGAACGCACCAAGGACCACACGGCCCCCCTCTGATTCCACATTGACGGCGATGCTCCTTTTTTGCGAGGCGGCCGGATCCGCCACCAGTGAGCCACTTTTTTTAGTCGCTTCAAACTTTAAAATGTCCGCGCGCGCGCTGCACGTCAGGCAAAGCACGAAAGCTGGAAGCAAACGAAACAGGGGGGGGATCATCGGGTCTTGAGGTCTGACTGCCGATTTTTGGGGTGCGCAATCGTGGTTCGGCGACCTGCGAGACGCATGAGGAACTGAATGTACGCCACGACTCAAAATCCTGTCAAGAAATGAGCCGCTGTGCTGTCAAGCACTCTGCGACTCCGTGGAAAAAGCAACAACGGGTCATGCCAGTGTCTTTACCCGCAAGCATTTCGTCACTCGGCCACATGGC
>CANJPY010000110.1 GCA_947476255.1 Chthoniobacteraceae bacterium
CATCCCAAAGGGATGCCAGAGTGTGCTGGGGCTGTCTGAAGCTGCGTGATACCGGTGAAGAACCTACGCTTGGCGCAGTCTTGCATCCCTCCGGGATGCCTTGTTTTGTGGTCTGACAACCGGTGGTGTCGCTTCGCTCAACCACCGTATAGGTGATGCCTCCGGCATGTGATCTCTCATTGCCGTTTCTAGGTTAAGAGGGTGCTTTTGACCCCTTTTCCGCAGCTCTCTCGCGCGGTATCCTCGCGCGCGCGCTGGCAGCGGCGGTGTAGCCGCGCCCAGAGCCGCAGCAGCGAGGCATCGTCTGACGGTCATCCTGACCAGCATGCACCATCAACTAACCATCTGAGTCAACGGTTTGCGCTGCAACCGCCCCTGCTTATGAAACGTCTGTTCCATGTCCTGTGCTTCCTCGGCGCGCGGCTTAGTACTCGTGAAGAGAAAGTGTGGTATGGTATGAGCTCAAAGACGTGAATCTGGAGAGCGTAGCGGAACGGGAGGCATTGGTGAGATTGTACCGGTGTGGAGTGAGTCACCGGGGCAGACAGCGGGCACAAGCGATCCTGTTGAGTGCACGAGGCCATCGAGTGGACGCCCTTGCTGCTTTGTTTGAGCTCAACCGGGATACGGTCAGTTTCTGGCTGGAACGCTGGGTAGGCCGCAAAACCGACGAATCCGCGGAGGGAGGAGGGGACGTGTCGGCGGACTGCGTATGGCCCTTGGCGGTGGTCATGGTGGGGAAGGAGGGAATGAGAAGCCAGGCTCATAACGTGAAGCGCTCAACGATTTCCGGGGTTCTCGGTCTCCTTGCCTGCGTTGGAATATCTAGAATTAATCGCCGGCCTCCCCTGGCTGTCCCGGCCGTGCGCAGGCGGCCAAGGGCCTTGCGCCCGGGCTGGGCGGCCTCCGGGATCCTTTAACGTCTTCCAAAAGGGGATATTTTAGGAGACTTTCGAGCCATGCCCCCATTTGAACCTCTCACCCGCAGGGATGCGTTAGACGCCTGGAGGGATTTTCTGCCGAAGGTGCCCTCGTACACCAGCACGCGCAATAGCGTGCAGCCCGGCCACGCGAACGTTTCGCGCCTCGGGGCGTGCATCCGGTTCCGAACCTTGCTCGAGGACGAGGTAATCCGGGACACGCTGGAGCGACATGCGTTTGGAGTCGCAGAGAAATGGCTGCAGGAGATCTGCTGGCGTCGCTACTGGAAGGGCTGGCTTGAGACGCGGCCCTCGATCTGGACGCGCTGGCGGCAAAGAGTGCGGGCCCTGGGCTTGGAGCTCCCCGCTGAAAGGCTGGCGCGGGCTGAGGCGGTGGCGGCGGGCGCGAGCGGCGTTGCCTGCATGGACGCAATGGCACGCGAACTGATGGAAACGGGCTACCTGCACAACCACGCCCGGATGTGGTGGGCGAGTTTTTGGATCCACGTCGAACAACTGCCATGGGAGCTCGGGGCGGACTTCTTTTTCAGGCATTTGCTGGATGCCGATCCGGCGAGCAACACGCTTTCCTGGCGCTGGGTGGCCGGATTGCATACGCCCGGCAAGAGCTACGTGGTCAGGCTCTCGAACATTGAGAAATACGCGCCCCATTATCTGGCCGGTGATTCAAGCGGCAATGAACGGCTCGCGGATGTCTCCGTGGGCGCGACGGTGCCAGAAAACATCGATGCTTTTGCCGTGCAACCGCTTCTTCAGACACCGTCCTTTTCGCCCCCCGCAATGAAAAATTTCGGGATCTGGCTGCACCCCGATGATCTTGTTCCCGAGATTGGTCCGCTTGCGGGTCTGGCTCCAACCAGCATCGCTGCCTGTTTCAGCGAGAGTATCTACCGCGAGACTTTTCAGCTGAGCCCCCGTCGGATCGCGGGATTGAAGGTTGTTCTGAGGGACGCACTAGAGAGGGCCGCGGCACACTTTGGATGCGCGACGCTAGCGCTTAAAGCCGAAGATCCGGCGGATGCGCTCTGCTCGTGGGCCGTTGAAAACAAACTTTCTGAGGTGGTTGCACTGGCACCTATGGTAGGTCCCGTGCGTGACATGCTCGGCAGCCTCGAGCGACGGCTCCAAGCAGCCGGAATCCGGCTCACTCTTCTGCGACGCCTGTCCGATGCCACAGCGTTCTCGTTTGTGAGCGCCGGATTCTTCCCGTTCTGGCAAAAAATGCGCAGGCACCTCAACGAGGTTTACCTTTGACGATACTCGATGCCGCAGAGGCCCGCTCCGCTCAAAACGTCAGCAACATTCGCTTAGCCCCGCGTCCAGGCTGCAGAAATCGGGCCGGGGGTAAAAAGCAAATTCCCCCCCTTTAATTCACCCCCCTGACCGACTCCATATCACGGTTTTCCTTTTTGCTCTCCCACCACCAACCCAGAACCCACAAAACGGCGCTACCCCCATTATTTTCGGGGGTATTCAAGAAGCCCCATCTTAGGTAGTCTCCCACCGCTTCCGCGCCGCGTTCCACCGCGTCCCTTCGCCCCGGTGCTTGGGACAACGGTGGGCACGCCTCCTGCTTTTTAGACGCACAACCCCGAACCGGAACCCGCTCCCCATGGTCTGTTCTCGCAATTTATCCCCCGCCTGCCTGCTTCTCGCCGCCCTCTTCGGACTCACGCTCTCGGTCCATGCCGCAGAACCGTTTGAAGCCTTACTCGAAAAACAGGGCGTGCGCTATCACGGGCCGGAAACGGAAAAGGGTGACCTCCGGATCGACAGTCTCTCCCGCGATTTCACGTTTGTTGCCAGCCTCGATTCCCGAATCAAGGAAGGACGGGCCGCGCGGATGGCCTCCCGCCCGACGGTGTCGCATTACCGTCTGAGCCGGAAAGAGTACCAAAATACCGCCTACGCCCTCCTTGGCCTTCGCTACGTAGACAATCCGTAGGACATTTTCCCGAGACCCGCGCTCTTCCCAAAAACTGATCTCATCCCTCCACGCAGTGATACGCTCCCTTTTTACTCTTGCCTCATCGATCCTCGCTCTTGGGTGGTGCGCAGCCAAAGCCGCAGACGAGCCCTTCCGTCCCGAGCCGGGAAAATTCCCTCCGCTGGACAAGGCTCATTCCTACTGGGGGGAACTCGTCTTTGTGGACCATGCCAACCGCCGGGGGAGCATTCGCGTGCAATCCACGGGAGCATTCCGCTTCACCGCCCCGAGCCCCTTCGCCATGCTCCCCTACGGCATCGTCCGCTATCACGGCGCCACGGCCGATCTGCGAGACATCCCGCTCGGCACGGTGCTGCACGTCCGGGCCTTCCTCCCTCCCGACCCGAAGAACTCTTCGGTGCCGGTGCTGCCGGTGAACAATAAGGAGAACACGGCCGGCTTTCGTGCCCCCGGCACCGCACCCGCCGAGAATCACGTCCTTCTCCTCGAAGATGAGCCCAGTCACTGCCAGCACGAGGGGATAGTCTGGAAGCTCAAGGAACTGGAGCTCAAGAACCACGAGGGAACGATCATCGCCAGCCGTGAACCGAAGCAGGGAGGAGGGAGCAAAGCCAGCGAGGAAACGCTGACTTTCAATGCCGCCACCCGCGTGTGGCGCGGCCGCGAACATCTCCGGATCGAACACCTGATCGCCGAAGGTGCGTGGCCTGCCAGCGGGAAGAAATCCCTCGGCGGCCAGTCCGTCTTGCTGGGCATCAGCTGGAACCCCACGCCAGGCGGTGTATTCACCCGGTTCCACATCTCGGACATCTGGCTGGACGATGCCGCGATACAAAACGCAACACAGCATCAAACGGAGACGCACAAGGCCTTCATGCGCTGCCGCTGGATGCCCGGGTGGATCGATGCCGTCGAGTATGGCAAGTTCGGACGCGCGACCGTGACAGCGACCTTGTTCGGCGGCATGGACGCCTCCCTCTACGCCGATTTCAAAAATGGCATCCCTGCTCTGATGAATGGCGCCGAGAACACTTTAAAGCATACCGAAGGCGGCACCGCCGGTCCCTCGCAGATGGCAGCACGAGGAACCATTCACACCGTCACAAAGACGCCTCAAGACGCCCCTCTGGGCAGTAGCGGTATACAGATTCGTTTCGAGACGGATCTCATCACCGAGGGACTCCGTCCCACGCGAGTCGTCCGTGTCCGTCCCGCCGACTGGCCCGATGTCTTCGCGCCACGCGAGGAATACATCAGCAACGGCGCCTCCAGCATGGAGGAGCGCTTCCCAACCCCCGCGATCTTCCCGAAATACTGAAACGCGCGTGACTCCGGTTGCCCTCGTCCAAAGCTCAGGTGAGGGACGGACGGTGTTCCGACCATTTTCAAAGCCACCAAGAACTCCACCCCAAATCCTCCATTCCCCATGCCGCGCCTATTCCTTGCCCTCCTGTTCTCACCCATCTTCATGCTTCAGGCTGCAACGCCTGATCTTTCAAAGATCACCTCGCGGGCTGATCTCGAAGCCCTCATCGCCTCGACCCCGGAACCCGTTCTGAAAAAGGCGCTCGTCGACCACGCCAGCGACGTTCTCTCCGCGGCGGAACGGCAGCCGCACGTCGCGGCCGTCATCCGCACCATCGAAGGCGCTCCGGGCGCATTCACCAAAATCAACACCACCCCGGAGGAACTAAAGCGGGCGGCGGGCGGCGAGATTCCGCTCTTCGACACGCTCACACAGGTCAATACCGGCATCCAGGCTGGGAAAGCCCACGCGTACCGCAGTGCCGCAGAAGACCCGTTCGATGCGGCTTTCCTCGAGCATCTCGGGCACATCCCCTCCTTGGAGTCTGTCAAAATCGTCGCCACCAAGATTCAAGACTCCTGGCTGCCGCCGCTCCTGAAGCTCAAAAACCTCAAATCTCTCAGCATGGAGGGCCGTGCAGTGGGGCTGCCCGGACAACCCGCTCTTGGAGATCCCAGCCTGGAACAACTGGAGCAACTCACGCCATTCGAGGGGCTCACCTCTCTGGAACTCGCCTACTTCGCCAATGCCACCGACGCGGGTCTTGAGCGGTTGGCCGGTCTCAAGAATCTGGAAAGCTTCACCTTTCGGGGCTCTCCGGTGAAAGGGCATGGATTCGCCAAGTTCAAGGGCTGGACCAAACTCACAAGAATCAACTTCCACAGCAACACCCTCGATGACGAGGGACTCGGTTATGTCTGCGAGAACTTTCCCAACCTCGAGTTCATCAAGCTGTGGCACTCCAAGCTCATCACCGATGCCAGCGCTGAGCACCTGGGCAAATTGAAGAAGCTGACCGGCATTGAAATCAGCTGCTCGAAGGCCTCTGCCGGCCTGCTCAAGCACCTGCACCAATCGTCTTTGGAATACGCCGCAATCGAATACGGCGTGAATTCCCCGGCTGCGGACGCCATCGCCAATGTGAAGGCCATCCCGACGCTGCGCCGCCTCAAGCTCGGTGGCGCACTCACCGATGCCGAGCTCTCCTCGCTCGCCGGCGCTACCCAGCTTCACGAATTGTCCGTCGAAATGAGGGAGCTGTCCGAAGAGCGTCTGCAACAGTTGCAGTCCTTCTCCTTCCTCAAATCCCTGACCCTCACCCTGCGTGGGAAAGGCTTCCCAAACGACGTGCAGGAAAGGGTCAAAGCTCTACTCCCGAAGGTCGACGTGAAGTTCGCGCAGTGAGCGTGGGCGGTGGCGTGTTCACTTTCCCTCGCGATTCGGCCAGGTGGATAAACATTCGAACTTTTTCTCAATTCACAGGCCTCGAAGTGTGGGTTCGAGTCCCACCATCGGTACCGGCCCTGATAATAAGGCATTTACACTAAAAAAGCTCCCAAAACGTGACACGGAACGTGACAGCGCCTTTGCGAATTCCACGCTGTTTCAGCACGTTTTTTGAAGCTGTTTAGTCCCCCTCGAACTACGTGAGGTCGATCCGAATATTCAGGCCGTTCTCCTGCGGTACTCTCGGTTCCGGCGGCATCGTTTTGATCAGCAGCGGCACGAACGTTTTCGGATCCTCCTGCGCTAACCGCACCAGGTACTCCACGCCCCCCACCTGCTCAAACGCCATCTGGATGGCCATCCCGGATGGACTGGTTCACCTTGTTGGGCGTGCCCTTCGCCCGCCCACCCCAGCGGGTGCCCTTGGGCGGCCTCGGGGGGATTGCCGGGCCCGGTGAAACGGGGGCAGTGAGCGAACTGGGCGTAGCGGGTGCAGCCAAGGCGAAGTCAGGCAGGCATTGGACATTTGATGTCATACCCCTATTTATCCACTACTTTAGCGAAAACTCCAGCCTCAACCTCCGGTCACTCCCGACAAATTGCGCTGACCAGACCTCCACACCCCTGTTCCCTTTTGGAAGCGCACCCTCAAAACATAGAAACTCAATCCATGGGATCCGCGGCATCCCGCAAGCCCGGGAACTCGAGGAAATAGGAAATAGGGGTCAGTGTTCATTTTCTTTCAGCAATAGCACCAGGCGGAGGGCAGACAAGGGGAAGGCGCCGCCTCTTGCGAATCACTCCGCTGCGCGGCTGCTTCCAATCGCGTAAAGAAACGATTTGCCCTTGAGAAAAATTCGCCCGTCGGCCACTGCAGCCGCAGCACCGGACGGATCGCCGAGGTCGGACTCGGCGAGAACTTTGAGTTCTGGCCCAGCTTGCAGCACAATCGACTTGCCTGCCGACGCGAAATAAATACGCCCGTCGGCTGTAGCGAAAGGGCTCACGTCCGGACTGGCCCCTTGCAAACGGTCCTTGAAAAGCTCTTCGCCGCTTTCAATTCGAACGCAGCGCACGGTTTCGGGGGAGGTCATCTTGAAAACCAGATCCCCGAAGGCCACTGGAGACGAGACGCCCTCCGCCATGGCGGCGACTCTCCATTTGAGATGGGTGTCCGAGACGTCACCCCGGCCTCTTGGATCAACGACAACGCCGGGATGTCCCGCGCGCCCGCCAATGGCGTACACCAGACCCTTTGCGAGCACCGGAGATGAAACCGGCCAGATTTTTCGCCCCCAAGGGCACGTCCACAAAGGCTCCCCTGTGGAGGGATCGAGGCTTTCCAAGGCGTGGGTCGCGCACACAAGGAGTTGCGGCACGCCATCGATGTTCAGCAGCACCGGCGACATGTGGCCGAAGTCGGTGTCCGGACGTTTCTTCTCCCAGCGAACGATGCCGGTTGCGACGTCAAGAGCGATGAGGCTCGCTGCTGGCTTTTTACGGTCGAGCAAGAGAATTACCGTATCATTAAAAACCACGGGACTGCTGGCAAGAGCGACGTCGAACTGGTCGGGCTCACTCAACGTATGGGACCAGAGCAGGTTGCCTTCTACATCAAGCGCATGGAGAACGGAGGAACCAAAAAGGGCGAAAACACGTCCCCCAGCGACCACGGGTGTGGGCACCGCGTAGCCTCCCCGCAAGTCCCGCAACTGCCACGGCCCTGGTGCAACAACGGTGTCCCAAAGAGCCTTGCCGGTCGCCGCGTCATAGGCTGCGACCCGATGTTCGGGTTTTTGTTCGCGCTGGTTTTGCGTGCCCTTCGGCCAGTGCGCAGTGCTTACAAACACCTTGCCTCCAAAGACAACTGGGCTGGATGGGTTCGAGTCCGGATCGCCCTCGTGGACCATCGGCGGCAGTGGCACCTTCCAAAGGATGTTTTTGGCGTCGCTGCCGCCCCATTCCAAAGGGAGTCCCACGGAGGTGCTCGTTCCCATACCCGTGGGGCCTCGAAATCCGGACCAGTCCTCCGCTGAAGTGGGAGGAAGCGCCGACAGAAAAAGGAGGGCCGCCGAGGCAAAGCGCAGGCACTCCCGGAAAATGTTTCTTTGAAAATAAATGGAGGTCATGGTTGGGATGGAAACAAGAGGTCAAACGGTTCGGCAGACGTCGAGCAAGCTGAGAGCGGGTGGACATCGGAAACTTGTCCGAGGGGCACTACCCTGGTGCAAAGTTCCTTACAGCGGCGGTTCGGAAAGAACCTGAAGCGATCCAAGGTAGGCAGTCAGCTGATTACCAGCGATGATATAGAGGGAGCTCACGGACTTTACTTTGGACTCGAACGGCACTCCAACGGCTTTGTGCTCAAAGGGTGTGCCGTCCTTCTTCTCACCGGAAATGCTCAGGTCGTAGGTAAACTTTGCGTAATCAATGGCTACCACGCATGTGTAGAAGGCATTGATTTTGAGCTCGGCCTTTTTCAACGCCACCACGCCGCCGCGCCCGCTTCCATCGGCCTGAAAGCCAAGGCCGCCGTCCGGTCCGGCGTCCATGAAAAATTCACCGCATGGGGCGCCGGTGAAGCCGATGCGAAACTGCTTGGGTAAACCCTTGTCGGGAAAGGTAAAGGCGAGATCAAAAATGATCTTAACCTTGTCACCCCTGGTCGGCTCAAAAGGGCGCTTTAAATTTGCGCCCTTCATCATGAGCGCCTGTTTGTAGGCGTTCCAGCGCACTGCGACGACGCGCATGGTGTCCGGATTGCTTGTGGGAGTGAGTACCCGGTCGTTCCAGCCATCCGTTCCGAGGATGGTTTGGTCCACGACATAGGGGGGAGAGGTGAAATGGGTGGTGTAGTCGGCGCGCGCGGAGGCGAGCGTCACAAACACAGCGGCGAAGAGGAGTGGCTTCATACAGGGGGTGGTTATTTTGCCGGCTCAGTTTCGGGCGAATCACGCAGGAAGTTCATCAAAGCGACAGCCAGGTCGCGCCCGAGTTCCCGGCCGGAGTGGGCGTTGACCTCACAACCGGCTGCATTGGCATAAGCAATTTCCATGGTGCAGCCGAGGAGCGTGTTCGGCAACGATCTGGCCCAACCGGCGCTCAGCGGCGAGGGGCGCGCGATGTGAGTATTGTAACCGGAACCGAAGCGAAGGTTGTGGGCTTTGCGGTAAAGGATGGGGCCCTGCTGGTCGCGCTCGAGAAACGCGCAAAGCTTGTCCATGCGTGCCGCCATGTCGCGCTCTTCGGGTTCAAGAAAATGCACGGTTTCGTGAATGTCCGTGCGCAGGGCGGGATCATGCAGATCTAAAAAGACAAGCGGACGGCCTTCTGTCCACGCTGGCAGCAGGTCTTTCAGTGCCCCGACCTCGGCATACCGGGGAGGGACCGCGGCGTAGTCGCGGTTGTGATCAAACGGCGCACGGCCCTTTCCCTGATCTCCATCCTCCACCCCATCCGTGTCCATCATGGGTGCAAACAGAAAATCGGCGTTTGCCCGCAGCCAAAGTCCCGCAGGATCATTCGCTAGCGCTCCTTCGAGGAGCCCTTCCACGACATAGCTCGCCATCATCTCGCAGCAGTGATGTCGACTGGTAATGGCAACGGCATAACGCGCTTTCTTGCTGCGGTCGCGGACGCGCACCAGAGGAACATCCCGGCCTTTGCGCGTCTTTGTCAGACTCTCAACCTGAAGAAATGGGTCGCTCTTGTGTCGCGCCAGACACTGGTTCAGATCCGCCCGAAGATAAGGCATGCCAACGGAGAAGCGCACCTCCTCAGCGCCGGAGGGAAAGGTGAAGGCAAAGGTGCCCTCGGTCACGGCCTCCGCGCCGAGCCATTTCCACGTTTTTCCCGTGTCCACGCTCACCGCAGGACCGCGGACCCCCACATTGTCCTTTCCAAGCACAAAGGTGAGGGTTCGTCCGCTCGCGCCGCGTACCCGGTAGTACCAGTAAAACCAAGTCAGCACGCTGTCACGCTGATCAGGGCCCAGGGTGATGGTGTCGTTTTCAATTTTGTTCACTAGGATATTCCCGCCAGGAAAATCAGCGTCGATGTGAATGGCGGCTTTTTCCTGTGCATGGGCGGAAGAAGCCGTCAGACCCAGCAGACAGGCCATGACGGAAAACAGGGAGAAGCGCAAAAGCACGGACTCGAATGTGGCGTGGGATGGTTTCATGGGGAAATTAACGGGGCGGGGGGCCGGCTGAGTGTTCAGGGCTCCTTCAAATGACAGATATTTTGTCTCAGAAGTACTTAGGGCAAACCAAATACGGAGGACAAAAATTCAAGAGCGTCTGCAAATAGGGCGGCGCAAAAAACAGAAAGGGCTTTATTTGGCGAAGCGTTCAAGAGAGTTGCTCCACTCATTCAAGCTGGATTGGGAATGCAACGGAGGTGATCTTTTGTAATTTAGGGCGTGGATTTCTTGCGCTTGAGCCCCGGGCCCGACTCGGCGGGCTGTCCCTCCACGCCTGTCATTTTGACTTCTAAATCGGGGCCGTCGGCCTCGTAAAAAAGGGAGCTGTCTTTGACGGACCCTCCCTGCAATCGCATCAACCGCGTTTCCTTCCCAACAACAAAAGCCGAGGACTGAATCGTGCAGTTCTTGAAGTCGAAATAGGTGCCGGTGATGGCGCTCACCTGCTCGATGGTTTCATTTTCGAGCAGCAGCGGCGGCGTGCTCACCCGCTGCCCCGCTTTGCGGTTGAGTCCGTCGGCCACGGCCTTGGTATCGAACACAATGGAGAGTTTGCAGTTGCGATAGTGGTTGTTTCGAATGCTGGCGACGCCGGTCCTCGTCGAATAGCTGACATTGCCTCCGTTAAAATGGTTGCCGCGAAAAACGTAATTGTGCGGCCGCCCCCACATCGCAACCGTCGACTCAAACTCATTCTCTTCGAAAATTAATTCGCTGCCCGCGCATACCACGAGATCACCCGCGTGGTTTCCTTTGAATTTGTTTCTGCGAAAGACCACATCCTGCATCAGTTCCGAGCCATCCTCGAAATCCACTCCAAATGCGGGGCCCGTTCCTCCGTTATCTGAAAACAGGTTTTCCTCGATGAGCCACCTCTGTCCTCCGCAGTAAGCCATCCCAAGGCGCCGGTTCTGCGTCATGATGTTGTGGTGAAAATGAACATCCACTGGAGGCCGAAAATTAGTGATCCGCGCAATCCATTCCGACTTTGCGGCACCTTCGTGGGCCGGTGTGTCCTCGATTTGGGCTTGATTGAACTCCAGGTGCATCCATCTGGCGGTCTCCGGCACGTCCACCTTCCGATATTGCAGACACTTCTTCATCCCGATGAACTTCATTCCCAGATCATAGAAGTAGGCTTGGTAGACGCGGCCCTTGATGAAGGGATAGCCCATGTAGCCACCCATGTAGCCAAGTTCAAACTGTCCCTCGCACCGGGCAAGGTCAAAAGGCTGGAGCGAGCGCATTTTCTCCGTGCTCGCCGTCTTGCTTCCACGCTCGTCGAAAGCGCCTCCCTCCAATTGCTTGGCATAAATCGAATGCATGATCCTGGCAAGCAACTCGGGCCGCGAACGCGTGCCATGCGCATCGGAGGAGACTCCGTCGCCCGTCATTTCGCGGGAGGTGATGTGATCGACTTCCAGATTCCTTCCGCTGAAGAACCGGATGCCGGCGCCCCACTCATGCGTTCCCGGTTGCGTCTTGTAGTCATGCGTGGCCTTGTCGCCGACAAGCGTGCCGTTTGTTAAGCGGACGTTCTCCGCGCCGTCGATAAAGTCGATCACTCCGTAATGCGGCAGGGAATTGTGTTTAATGCGAAAGGTCGCTCCGTTCAAATCAATGACGGTGTCTTTGTGGTCGATGAGCAGAGGGTTCTCCGCGCTGATCAGATAGGTTCCCGGTGGAAAAACAATCCGGTTTGCCCCCGCCGTCTTTGCGTCCTGCAAGGCTCGATTGATGCCGGCGGCAGTCTCCTGCGGATGAGAGCGATCGTTGTAGATTCCAAACTTCTCCAGATCGATCTCATAGACGCGGGTGAACTTTGAAATATCGGCCGTGGGCTTGGGCGTTTTTGTGAGCGTGATCTCAGGAATGATTTGCTCGCCGCCGAGGTCCTCCGCGAGCAGTCGCCCGCCAATTGCTTCTGCAGGCATCCAGTCGAAGCGGTCTGCCGCTTGGATTGGAGGTGGTGTGGTCGCCAGAAGAACGCAGGCTACAGTCAGACCGTGTCCACGAAGGGCTGGAATACTTCTGCAAATTTTCACAAAGTTGAAGGCTGTTCCGAAAGTCGCCATCTCCTTTTTTATTCCGCAGGCGCACAATAACAAATGACAAGTTTTGTGATCGATCAGACACTTAAGCGAAAATAGGTTGGTGGATGATGCGCTGGCAACCCGACCACAGGCGCGCACGTTGTCTGGGCGAGGGGCGCGCTCATTTCGTCCCAACCCTCGATTATGCTACGGAGCTCTGTTCCCATTTCATCCACCGAAAGGTAAATTGGGTTCTCCTTCGCGCCATTCGACCTCGGACGCGAACAAGAGGCCGCAAGTCAGCGCCTTGCCGAGAAGCTTCGAAAGGCCGGTACCGCCATAATTTTGCTCGCTCGCGATCTGATATCGTTCCCGCGTAGAGGCTAATTTGATCTCGTCCCTATCGACAATATTGCCGTTGGATGCCTTTTGCCTGAACACCTCATTAAACTCGGGGTCTCGACCAGGATGCCGTCCAACCACATCTCCGCGACACCCAGCCGACCGGTCCCAGCCCCCCGCAGCTAACCAATTTCCGCCACTAACGCCCCGTGCAAACTCGGGCCACCCGCGATGAGCATCGCGGAACTTGCCACGCCTCCATTGCGCCCACTCACCACCCCGCCCGCCTCCGTCACAATCAGCCCGCCCGCCGCGCGATCCCATTCCTTCAAGCCAGCCTCGAAGAACCCGTCCATGGCTCCCATCGCGACAAAACACAAATCCACAGCCGCAGCACCGATCCGGCGAATATCACGCACCTTGGGAATGAGCCGCATAAGCACGCCTGCCTGCACCTCCCGCTTCGAAGAGGTATACGAAAATCCCGTCGCGATGAGCGCTTGATCCAGCGTTACGGGGTCATTCACGGAGATGCGCTGCCCGTTTAAATAAGCGCCATGCCCGCGTTTTGCGGTCCAAGTCGATTGAATCGTTGGCGCCACGACGACGCCCACCAAAACACCCGTCTCGTCGCGAGCCGCGATGCTTACATTCCAGCATGGAAGCCCGTAGAAATAATTGACCGTCCCATCCACGGGATCGATAACCCAGGTGATGCCAGACTGACTCACCCGCTCCGCCCCTTCCTCCCCAACGATGCCGTCGTGGGGGCGCGCCGCCAAAAGTTCGCGCACGATGAGGGCTTCGCTTGCGTGATCCATCTGAGTGGCAAAGTCCCGAGCGGTGCCTTTTTGGGTTACATCAAGAACGCGGGGCCGCTGCATCAGCAGCTCTCCTGCTTGACACGCTACGGTTTCCGCCAGCACCAACAGCTCTTCTAACAATTGTGGATTCACGCCGACACAATGGCTGAAAATCCACGCGATTCAACACCCTGTAAGTCGCAAAACCGAGGCATCGCTGATGACTGGAAATGAGGACATGTCTCCGGCGCGGGCGAACGGCTGAAGCCGACGGCGATGCTGGGCCGCAGACTCAAGGAAGACATGTTTGCGGGTGGCGAGGCAACGCATAGCTTTGGGCTGTCTAAAAAAGAAGCACTGCAAAAGCTGACGGATTTAAGACAAGACGCTTGTCGCAAAGCATGTCTCTTTCGACGCAGTTCCAACAGCGCTGTCCCGAGAACAACAAGGCCACGCATTAATACAAGCGTCCCTTCGTGAGCGGATTTTCGAATTTAAAACAGACACGCGACTTTATGGACGATCTCTTTACAAAGCCTAAACCGGCTACCACCCAAAAGGTCATCGTGCATTTCGACGGAGGTACACCCTGCAACATTCCATCAGTCGGGTTGGGCATTGGATACGGCAGTTACACCTACACCGGGCTTGCCCGCCAGATGGGCACGGGCGGGCCGATCCGAGTCAACCACGGTGTTCCCTGCAGCAGCAATGCGGCGGAGATTCTTACCCTGTGTGTCGCCTTGGAAAAGCTTGCCGAGATGGGGTTCCCCGAAACGATCCACGTCCATGTCCAGGGGGATTCCAAGATTACACTCAAGTGGCTCAATGTGGTTTGCGGGCAGCATGCGATGAAGCGGGTCACATTCTCCGCCAATGCCTCCAAGCTCTTCATCGAGTCCATCAGACGCCTTAGAAAAGCTGCAGAACCATTCGGCAAAATCGAAACCGAATGGCGGAAACGCAAACACGCTGTGGCAGCGTTTGGGCACTAGTGGCAAAAACCTCAAAATCGGAGACTCACCTGCACCCTCCCACAATGTCCGGAAATGCATACCCCGTGTTGCTTCCCTCGATGGTTTCGATTCGCAACCTCCTCTTCGGACCAATCAGGGTTTAACGACAAGTGAACAAAATCTGGCACCGACGCCTGAGCCTTCAGCGCTACACGCGCCCCGCGACAATACGGCGCACGCGCCTCGGGAACTGGTCTAAAACCAGATACTTGCCAGCAAATTGCTGAGTCGATAGATCTTGCCTGCCAACACCAACCGACGGATCAATTAGCTCTCATGAAAGCCTTAAGCAACCTCTGTTTCATTCTGGGTCTGGCGTCAGTTCTTGGATCCATCGCCATCTGGTATTATGCCGGCGGCAAGAACGCGAGCTTCGAGGCCCGCACCCATGGCGAACTCTTTGGGATCTTCGTCGGCCTCTGGGCCCCGACCTTCCTGATCCTATCCAACCGGATCTCGCGATACCTTGAGGAAAAAAAGTAGTCCTTAACGCTCCCCCTCTCTGCAGCAGAACCACACGAGGCGGCCGAGACATTGACTCGGCCGTCTTTCTTTCGCAGAGTCACGCGTGGATCCGAGTAACTATCAGTGCATCCGTCTCTGGGCAGGCATTACAGCAATCGGTGCCAATCTTGCGCTGATCTGGGGTCTTGCCATCAGTGCCGCTTGGTGGGCTGATAGATTTTCAGGCGCTGCTGTCACTCTAACGGTGCTTCTAGGTGTGGCGGCGCTCATCACCTTGGCCAATCTGCCATTTGATCTCCTGAGCGGAGATGCCGTCGAGCGCGGGGCTGGCCGTATCGAGGGCTCAACCTCAAGCTGGTTTAAAGATTGGATCAAGGGCCGGGTTGTCACCTTGACGGGACTTTGGCTCGGAATGGTGTTCTTCTCTCTTTTCCGTCAAGCTCCGCAACTCTCAATACCAGTCAGCCTGATCGCGGGAGGTCTTCTCACGTTCATCCTCCTTTTCCTTGTCCCTGCAGGCCACGCCGCATTGCCTGAATCGTCCGGAGAGGAATTTGAAAAAAAACTCGGTTTGGAGCTGAAGTCCCTCGGGGTGAAACTGCGGCCCATTCGTTGGTTTGATCACGGCGATGCTGAAAGTGTGAACGGTTGCATCACCCCCCGCGGCTTCCTTTCCCTCTCGACCACGGTTGCCCAATGTCTGACTCCGCGAGAGGCAGCGCTGCTTGTGACCCGTGAGGAATACTACCGCCGATCGGGCGCTTGGATCATGATTCTGATGATCGTCACCGGTTGGACCCTGCTTGGAATCATTTTGGCATTGCTTGTACCATCCGCGAACCCGGTGCAGGCAGGTCTGTGTGGGGCCGCCATGATGAGTACCTGGTGCTTTCTCGCCCTCTTTGTCTGGCCTACAATCAACCGGATCTGGATGAGCAAAGCCGATGCTTTCCTTGCTTCACTCGCGCCCTCCGAAGAAGTACGTGAACTATTTTCCAAGATTGCGCGACTAAACGCTACGGACATCTCCCTAGCTCCCGCCAAAACCGCCGTTTTTCATCCCATCCCACCGCTGCAGGATCGCCTAGACCGACTCTCATGAACCAGATTCCACGCCTCCTTTTCTTTGTGACCCGCTGGTTCGGAAACGCCATCGGAACCTCGCTCCACTGTCACGTTGGGAAGCCGCGGTTCTGGAATCATCCTCCGAACTGGTCATGATTTCGGAACAGGCATCCCTGTGGCAAGAAGTCGCCGACAATCTACTTCCCTGCGATGGTGCGGCAGAGTATCACCCTAAACTCTTCAGCCACTCAGAGTCATTCGACCTCTTCAAGGAACTATTTTGTACGATCTCTTGGGAACAGGATGAAGTCGTGCTCTTCGGTCAGAGACGAATCCTTTCGCGAAAGATGGCGTGGATGGGGGACGGTTCCTTTTGCTATTCCTATGCCGGCAGCAGCAAAACGGCGACTCCTTGGACGCCTGCGGTTTTGCGCATCAAAGAGCGCATCGAGAAGAGGAGCGCTCGCCACTTCAATTCCTGCCTGCTCAATCTCTACCATAACGGAATGGAAGGGATGGGATGGCACAGTGATGATGAAAAGACCCTTGGTAAGAACCCCGTCATTGCTTCGGTGAGCTTCGGTGCAGAACGCGTCTTCCGGCTAAAGCACAGGATATCAAAGGAGGTGGTTTCTGTGATTCTGGAACACGGTAGTTTGCTGGTGATGAAAGGAGCCACCCAACATCACTGGGTTCATGCCATGCCGAAGACGAAGAAGATCATTACGCCCAGAATCAACCTCACCTTCCGGACTTTTGAGCATCAGGGAATGGCTTCCCAGAGTCTCTTTTGAGTTTCCTCAAGATAAACAGCTCATCCCATGAAGGTGAAAATCCAAGACGGTCTGATTTCGCTAGTGATCCGGCTGGCATGGGAAGATCGCACCAGTTTTGAGGAAATCAAAGAACGCACCGGTCTTGCGGAGCATGAGGTGATCACGATCATGCGCCGTGAACTAAAGCCCTCAAGTTTTGCCCGGTGGAGGAAGCGTGTGGGGGGGCGGGTTACCAAACACCGCAAGCTTCTGGAAAAACACCTTAAACCCTCGGGTTATGATCGCCTTGAGTAAGAAGTAAGCAGCCACGGCATGAGGCGAACGGCCGAAGCTCTGATCAAACGGCTCGGAACGTGGAGGGCATCTCCTGTCCCCCTCTCATACCAAATATATGGTTAGAGTTGCAAAAATTAAGGGACCCCTCAGACTCGATGGATGGGAAGACCACGAAGCAAACTGGATGTGCACGGAGAGGCGGAGGAAGTCCTTCGCTTGCTCACAAATGAACCCGCTGGATGGAGGCGTGAGAGGCTTTTAGCCCTCAAGATGGGATTGGAGGGAGATAAG
>CANJPY010000111.1 GCA_947476255.1 Chthoniobacteraceae bacterium
CCGTGGAGGGGGGGAAATGATTGGAGTTTGCGGATTGGTAGGCCTTCAGCGCTTCAACTGTTTCCAAGAGAAAGCGTTTTTTGCCTGCACGGCGCGCCTCGGACATCGCTTTGCGAAGTCCATCTTCGGATTGAAGATCCGCAGATTCGGTAACCTTTAGCCAATCTCCCGCGGTTAGCTTTGCAAGCTCCGGAATCGCTCTCTGCGGGAGAAACTCGGGGTCAGTGTTCATTTTCTTTCAGCCATCGGTTGACGAGGGCATTTGCGTTTGCTGAAGCTCCGACATGGCGCGAGGCGCGGAGCTACGACGCAAGCCCTGAATTGAATGCTCATGGTGACCAAAAGCGCTGACCTTGCTGGAGGCGGGGTGCGGGCGGCAAACCTCGCTGGGCAAGAGTTGCTTGGGTACGGTTGAACTGAGCCGCGAAAAGCGCGGCTTGGAGGGTTGCTATGGAGAAAGGCATCGGTCTTCTGAGCGTGGATCGCGGAGTATCTGGTCATGAAAAATGCAGCCAATGTGAGAAGGGCCAGCCAACGCATCGATTTATAGCAGATTTAGGAGAAGGTTTCAGGGAATTTGAGGCGGTTTGTCTCTGAAGAGATGAATAAAAATGAACACTGACCCCTAGTTTCTCCACCAAAAACGTCGCTGTACCCGTGGCGGGATCGAGGATCTGAACGAAGGCTTCGTCCGGGGAGATGGTTTCCTTGCAGTCGGGCTCGTCGGTCTTGGGCGGCAGCTTCAGGTCCGGGTGCTTTGAGAGCATCTCGCCCCAAGTGGTGATGTCGGCCAGACCGTCGGCGAGGCCGAACTCGGTTTGGAGCAGTTCATGGACGCTTCGGACGATGTAGGAAACCACGGGCTGTGGGGTGTAAAAGACGCCGCGTTGGATTTTGAGCTGCTTGTTGTAGGCGCTGAGGAAGTGCTCGTAGAAGTGAATCACCGGATCCTCGCCCCGGGTTTTGTTTCCAAAATCCTCGATCACCGCCTTGAGGTCGGTATTGGCGCTGCGGAGCAGTTCCACCACGTCCTGGATGCCCAGTTCGTCAAAGTCGATGGCCCCATCCCGTCCTCCCACCTTGAGGAAAGTCTCCAACAGTTCCCGCAGGAAGGGGTTCGTGGACGGCACCAGTTGCGGCAGATGGGAGGCGAGCAGCCGTTCCTTGGTTGCGCCCCCGGACTGGTTGGCGAGGAAAAACGCCGCGGTAAGCAGCCCGTAGGTAAGGGTCTGGGCGTAGGTGTCGGCAAACCCCTCCTCGCTCAGATCGTGGATGAGATGGGTCTGGAAGGCCTTGTGCAGCTTGTGCAGCGGTCCGCGTTCGGATTCGTGCTCGATCAGGATCCGCACGGAGGACTGGATCCGGCTTGCCAGGTGGGCCAACTCCTTCGCAAGCGCATCCGCCGTCCGGATGACATGGCCGACCTTGTGCTTGAAGGCGCCCGCCCAGCGTTCGCGCCAGTGAGTGAGGGGCTCGCCCTGTTCGGGCCAGTGGAGTTGCCGCTTGAGGGTTTCTTGAATGCGGTTGAGTTTCAGGCTGGTGTCCGCCCCGTCCCAGCCCAGCACGCGCAGGGTGGGCAGGTCGTCGGCGGGCTGTTGGAAGTGGGCGAAACCGATCTCTCGCTTGTCGTCCTCCTCGGGGCCGAACGCCGAGATGAACAGAAGGTCGTGCGCGTCCCATGCAGGGCGTTCCGCCTGATTCGCGGAGGCGCGTTTTTTGATGACGAGATGAGACAGAATCCGGCGAAGGACCACGATGGGCAGGCGCTTGTGGTCGAACTCGATAAAAAAGATCCCCCAAGGCTGACCATCTTGGAGGGGGCGGAGCTGGCGGATGGACTTGATCTTGGCGGCTTCGGAGCGTTTGAGGCCGAGTTCCTCGGGCTCGAAGTCGTAGGTGAGATCCTCGACACCGTACCCGTCGAGCGGCCAGCCCAGCTCGTTTTCGAGGTATTCCACGAGGTCGTCAAAGCGGCGGATGTTGCGGAGGTCGTTGGTCATGGGGTGGAGAAGGCTGGAGGCTTAGACCCACTCGGAGGGGCGTTGGATCGTTTTCCCGTCCGGCAAGGTGACGGGACTTGGAAGCAGGTGTTTGGCGATGTCGGCGAGGGGCAGATCCCGGCAATGGACCTGCATTCGGTGGTAGTTGTCGTTGCGCCGGATCTGTCGCTCCGGTTCGAGGACCGGGATGTAGACGTTCACCTTGATCTTCGGGTGGTTGTGTCGGATCCATTCGACGGCCGGTTCGAGATCCGAATCCCCGGAAACGATCACGAGGGTGTCCGCGCGGTCTTTGAGGACATCATCCATGAGGTGCACGGCAATGTTCACATCGGTCTTCTTTTCCTCGGGCACGGTGTATTCCAGTTTGCGGATACAGTCCCGGGCCTGGCAGGTGACGGTGCGTTGCTGGTATTTGCCCATGATGACCTGCACCTTTGGAAGCGATTTCAGGGCCTCCAGATACCGCTTTTGACGGTCCCTCTTCGGGCTGACATGGAGTTTGGGATCAACGAGGGCGGTGAAAAATTTGACGCCGACAATTTCGTCATCCAAGCGGAGCGTCTCAAAGTAGGACTGGAGGTTGAGCCACTTCCACGCCGGGCGATGGATGAAAACGCCGAAGTACCAGTTGAAAGCGTCGACATAGACCATGCAACGCTTGCGGGTCTGGACTGGAGGGGCGGATTCGGACATGGAAAAAAAGGTTGCCAGTGAAGGGCTTTGTGCAATGTTAGAGACAACTACTCGCAATTGCGAAGGGGTGATCCGAAAGGGTTGCCCCACTTTTTTTGCCCTTATTCAAACAGGAAAGGGTTCTGGGGGCGGATACGATTTTTAGAGCACTGCGGTGCCGGCTGAAAATGGCAGGGGTCGCTCTCACACAACCTCCATCCAGCATTTGAGAATGGGCGAGACGCCCACGGGAGCCTGCAACGGCCGCAGTTTGTCGTTCTTGAGGCGCTTTTCCACCTTCTCCCGGAGTTTGGAGAGCTTCGCCCGATCAAATAAATGTACTGGCGGCGTGTCCGGTTCGCAGCGGAGCAGATCGGCGATTGCTTTGGAGCCGGTTGCGATTTCTTTGCCCTCCAGATCCGTAAAGAGCCAAACTGTTTCGCCGGCAGAATCCGACCAGCGGTTACCCCCTTCAGATGCGGGGACCAAGTCGGCATCCGGATGCGGGATGCGGTAGCAGAAGAAAATGCCGCGCAGTTGTCCCTGAGCCTGTTTCCCTGAGAACAATTTGAGAGGCAGCGTAGGCAGTTCGGCAGCGAGCTGGGGATGCTCTTGGACAAGCTGCTGATATTCAAGCCGAAGCGCTTCAGAATCGCTCTCATGGCCTTCGTATTGCTCGTTGATTTCGTGGACCGGGTCAAAGTCGTCGTCCGGTCTGAGTAACTGGCGGCCTTCGATCCCGAACATACGGGAGATGACGAGGGTCTTGTCGTTCACCCGCTTGTAGAGACGCAGGAGGCTGTCGAGTTCATCGGGGGGAAGGAAGTTCCAGTAGATGACGGTAGTCCGAGAGTTGGCCAAAGCCGGGTATTGGGAGCAAAGAGCCTGCTCGATGTCGGGGTTCATGCGGCGGTCGACGCGGCCGATGCGTTGCATGAGTTTGACGGGGTTCCAGTGCAGGTCGAAATTGATGAGACGGTTGGCGTCCTGGAGGTTGAGGCCTTCGGCGAGGATGTCCGTGGCAATGAGGATGCGGATCTCCTTCTGGCCCTTGGCGGTGATTTCCCCGGCGGAAGACCCGTTGTAATACGGTGCGAAGCGGCGGATGGCGTCACTGCGCTGTCGCTGGTTGGATGCGCCATCAATCTTCTCTACGCCCTCAACGCCGGCCTTTTGAAGTTCGCGGTGGAGGTAGCGTGCGGTGTCGGCGAACTCCGTAAAAAGCAGAACCTTGCGCCCCTTGATGTCCTTGTCGGACTTTAGCAGGCGCACTAGCGCCTTGAGTTTGTCATCCTTAGCAGGATCAACTTTGGCGCCCAGATTCAGAAACTCCACCAACTGGTCGAGATCGGCGAAGGTATCGTCCAGAATGTGTTCGATGTTGTACTCTTCCGGATTGAGCACTTCGACGGCATCCAGATCCTCCGTGGAGAGAAAGTCGCCGTCGTGTTCCTCGGGGTCTCCCCCTTCGCTCCAGAGTTCGCCTTGGGTGGGAACCGGGTGTTTGACGATCTCCGCGTTTCTCGCCTTCCAACGCTCCAAACGGCGCGCCTGATGTCCTTGGTCGTCGGCATGTTTTTCGGCCCAGGCGAGTAGCTTTTTGAGGAGCCGCCAACAGGACTGTTCAAACGCGTGGGTCGAACTTTCGAACCGCTTCAAAAACTGTGTGCGTATGAGAGTGACCACCTGCTTTTGGCGGTTGGTCGTGAAAGCATCCGCCTTTACCCCATCGGCGGGGCCAATCCAGTGCGTGAGGGGATAGTAGACGCTCAACGCAAAGAGTGGCTTTGTTTTGTCGAACGCCTTTTCAACCGAGGCAAGCAGGGCGCCGTAGGTCGTTTTTAACTGATACTCGGCCACGCGGGGGGCTTCCCTTTCGGGAAACAAGATTGCTCCACCCGCTGCCAGGCCTTCACTTTTTTTGACATAGGCCCGGCTGCGTTGAACGACGAGTTCTTCGGCAAGGCGGTCGCGGTGAAAGGCATCCTCAATCGCGGCGAGTTCGCCCGCCTCATTTCCGCTGGGCACCGCGCCAGAGGACACCCTTTTTTCGAGCTGCACGAAGTGACTCCGAAGGTTCTGGATGCCGAGGTTGCGGGTGTCCTTGGAGAAGAATCCTTCGTCCTTGTTTGTCACGAGTTCGAGGACGTGCCGAAAGTCATGGATGGAATTATTGATCGGCGTAGCAGTCAGGAAAAAGAACTGTTTGGGGCGCGCCTCTTCCTGATGGAGAAATTTTTGAAATCGACGATATCGCGATTCCTGGGTCTCGCCGGTGCCAGCTACCCCGGGGTTCCGGAAGTGATGAGCCTCGTCAATGAGAATGACATCGGCATCCCTCAATGTGAGCTCCATATCACGGAGCACTTTTTCGTCCCGTCTTTGAAGGTCGGTGTGGTTGTATTTAATGAGAGAGACGAAGCCGCTATTGAGGTGTGGGAGGAATTTTTCAATGGCTGGCTCCCATACATCTTCACGGGCTGATTTTGGGGCTAGTAACACCACTCGTTTGCCTTCGCGTACAACCATGCGCTCGATCAGCATCAGTCCGACGAAGGTTTTCCCCAAACCGACCCCGTCGCATAGAAAACCGCCGCCGTAAATTCGGCTGATTTCCACTAGATTCTTGTAAGCATCCTGTTGGTAACGACCGAGTTTTTTGAAAATCTTGGACTCTTCCTTGTCCCAGCCGTCCGGAGTGAGTTGATGTCCCCTCAAAAGCTCGTGGAGTCCCTTGAACCAGACTTCGAAGGGGGTTCTTGGAGTGGTGTGGCGTTCGACTGTCTGAAGGACTTCAGCGGTAACCTCCTCAGATTCGCTCCAGTGCTTTTCAAACCAGTCCTGGAGAAGCCGCACCTCGTTGCCCCTGATTTGTACATTCAACTCCACGTTGTCCTGTAACCCGGGATTAGTGAAGTTGGAGGAGCCCACCAAACCGAAGGAGCCGATGACGGCCTGTCTGGCGTGGGTGAGGTAGCATTTGGCGTGAAACTTGTCCTTCCGGTAGACCCTACACTGAATTTTCCCAGAACGCAGAGCCTCCACAATGGCGGGCACACCGGAGAGAAAGTCGTTTTTGACTTTCTCGCCTTCGAGACTGGCGTCGAGGGTGTCGGCGATTTTTCGGAGTCCCTCCTCGAAGGCTTTTTTTGTTCGCTTGGAAACTTCATCCCCCATGAGGATCCGAATGGCGTCTACGGTCTGCCATTTGTCTTTAAGCGCGAGGAAGGCCCCGATTTCAAAGTAGCCCGTAGCAATGTCTATGGATTTGGAGAGTTCGCACCAATCCGAGAGGTAATTACGAACCTTCCAATGTTCATCGCTGTTATCGACGATGAAAAGGTCGCTACCGGAGGTCGTGGGGGACGTGGCGGGCATTGGTTGGTGGATTGATATGATCCGAGACGCGATCCGAGGATGGGCTGGGAGGAGACGTTTTTTGTGGCACTAAGTAACTTTCCATTATCTCATACTATCGCTGTTTGTTCCAGAGCGTATTCCACGCATTGGGAAAATGCGAACCTCGGGGGGCGGCTGTCGCGGAGTATTCAAGGGCATTGTTAATGCGAGAAAAGAGTTGTTTGCTGACTGGGGAAGAGAGTGTTTGTAGTTAGGGCTTTGCCCCTCAGATTGAAAGGGGTCCGTCGGTTTCTTGCAATGGCTGCGGCGCATTGAAAGCTGCCTTACACTCGAAAGGGCTATGAATGCTGCTGCAACATTTCTTTACAGTGATGCGTATGAGGGAATCACCCGGGCCAGAGTAAACACTGCACCTCTCCGACCGAAGAGCCTTCCCTAAGCACTAAAGCGGCTCCTCCTCGCGCTTTGACTCGCCTTTTGACTAAAGTAGTGGCTAAATAGGGGGTATGACACACAATGTCCAATGCCTGCCTGGCGTCCCTTCGCTTGACTCCGCTCCGTCCGAATCGCACGTTTCCTCTGTTTCACCTGGCGCGGCAATGCCCCCGAGGCCTCCCAAAGGCACCCGCTGGGGCGGACGGGCGAAAGGGACGCCGAACAAGGTGAATCAGTCTATCCGGGAAGCGATTCAGATGGCGTTTGAGCAGGCTGGGGGAGTGGAGTATTTGGTGCGCTTGGCGCAGGAGGATCCGAAGACATTCGTTCCGCTGCTTATCAAGACGATGCCGCCGGAACCGAAGGCGCAGGAAGAGAACGGCCTGAATATTCGCATCGACCTGACGTAGGCGGACGCGTTTTCCCCGGCGGTGGGGGCCAACCTCTCCGTCCTTCAGGAGCGCTGGGTGTTCGGTCACTTCGGAGCAACTCCTCCGGAGGACACCCGAAGGCGGACCGTTTCCCGTAGAGTCAACCTCCTCTTTTTCTAGCGAGAATACGTTAACAATCCGAGCCACTGGTGCAATTCAGCTTCAACATGTACCAGTTGCTCCTTGCAAATCACTCCCAAGAGCAGTCCCAAGAACGAAGGGGGCGAAACAAGGCCTTGGGCCCAAAAGGCACCGGGCACGAGGAAGCGGACTGGGAGAGAGGCTTCAAAACGGGAGCCGCGAATCGCCGTTGTGGTGCTGATTCAGAGGAGCGCGTCGCCCGCCGTTAGGGACACAATAGGACACCCATGACGGCGGAGGATTTTGTAGGATCTATTCACACTTTTATTCACACCTGTGGAGCTATTCGGGTCTCTAACAGCTGAGGGTGAGTGGTTTAGATGAAGGTTGCCTGATTTGGAGGATCTTGTGAGCAAGAGGTCGGCAAGTGGTTGCCGAGCTGATGCTTAAGACGGTCGGTACCGATGGTGGGACTCGAACCCACACTTCGAGTCGCACCTCTTTGTGCACCTGTATATCTCTGTAAATGAGACATCAAGGAACACCGTTGACAGGGGTGGCTGTTGAAGCTTTTGTTGAAGCTGTGGCAAGCATCCTGAAGAAACCCGGTTCCCGTTCCCCGTTCTGGTTCGCTGCCTTCCGGGGCGCCGATGGAAAACGCAAACAAAAGAGCACAGGCACCACCGACCGCAGACTCGCCCTCCAGATGGCCGTCGAATGGGAAAAGACCGCCCTCACCGCCAAACGCGGCGCCATGACCGAAGTGCAAATCCGCAAGGTCATGGGCGAACTCCTCGAACAGGCCACCGGCGAGCCCCTCCACTTCTCCTCAGCCAAAGACTTCTTCGAACACTGGATCCGCATCAAGGAGGGCGCCAAATCGGAGAAGACCTCCCTCAAGTACAAACAGGTCCGCGACAGCTTCCTTTCCTTCCTCGGTCGCAAGGCCGGCATGGCACTTGGCGCCATCGGACCCTCCGATATCGAACGCTGGAGGGAAAGCCTCCACCAACAAGGACGCTCCGCTTCCACTGTCAACGGCCTCATCAAGGTCCTCTCCACCGCCTTTGAGCGCGCACGCCGCGAGGGATATATCCCCGCCAATCCCTGCATAGGCGTCGAGGCTCTTCGGGATGCCGACAAGGGCGAACGCGACATCTTCACCCTCGACCAGGTCCGTGCACTCGTCCGCGCCGGACAGCGGACCGACTGGGCAGGAGCCGTCCTTGTTGCCGTCCTCACAGGACTGCGCCTCAAAGACATCGCCAACCTCGAATGGAACGCCATCGATCTGGAATCGGGCTTCCTCAGAGTCAAGACCGCCAAAACAGGCAAGGGCGTCGCAGTGCCACTGCATCCCGAATTAAGACACTGGCTGGAATCCGTGCCGCGGGGAATCGGGAAGGCCCCGGTGTTTGCTGCACTCACGGGCATGTACACCGGCGGAAAAAGCGGCCTCTCCGGACAGTTCAAGCGCTTGATGGAGAAAGCCGGCATCCGGGGAGAAGTACTCCGCCACGGACAAAGCGCAGGCCGCAGTGCAGGCAGGACCACCACCTCCCTTTCCTTCCACTCCCTCAGGCACACCTTCGTCTCCACTCTCGCGAATGCCGGAGTCCCGGAGGAGTTGCGACAGGAACTCGCCGGACACTCCTCCCGCGAAGCCCACAAAACCTACACGCATCATGAGGCCGATCGACTCAGGGCCGCGATCGCTTCCATGGGTCGCATCCTCTGAAGGCACAGACTGCCACCACCACCGCCTGGGTTGCAGCAGCGTAATTTGTACGAATTCTACGAATTTTACGCAGCCCCAACCCCTGAGTTCGGGCAGTAATTCACCCCCGAAAAGTACCCGGCAACCGCCCTAAGATATTTGCCACGCCCCTCCTGCTTTGTCTCTGGTCGTCTCATCAGATTCAGGACTGATCCAGCCTAAGGCGAAACCTGATTCGATTAAGGGGGAATATGGGTTACAAAAAACATGCCTCCATCAAAGAAGTCGCGAACCTTCCAGCCTCGGCAACCCTCGCTCAAAAAGTCGAGTTGAGCCTGTGTGGCCGGACGTTCACCCAATCTCATTTTGAATGGAACCCACCGGACAGTTATCTCATCAGCTTATGGCACACCCGAGATTGGAAAAACCTGCTTTGGCTGGCATCGCTGGCTGAAGAACATAAACAACGCCAATCCCAGTTACCCGAGGACTACCGAAGATGGATTGAAGACGGCTGCCCCCCGGATCAATCCGCCTTACCAGAAAAGCGCTTCCCCCGGATACTTACCGCGGCCCAAGAAGCCGTCTTGGACAAACTTTATCCAACTGCCCCCGATCAATTTACCATTGATCCAGAAATGGTCGAGCAAGTGAGGCTGGCTAAGCTTCGGAAATTCCTGCGCTCGCTCGCAGGCATTCTGCTGGAACAATGCCTTCTTGGAAAACATCCCGACCTTGCTGCTGGGCTCCTCTTTTCGCGCGAGCCAATCGCGGTGCGTGAGACTTCAATGCCGTGGCTCGAACAGTGTATGACTGGAGAAGCTTTCAACAAAGTGTGCAGGGGCGAACTTACACGAAAGTCCCGTTTGAGCTCTTTTATTGAAGCCTTCGAACTCATGACGGCCCCGGGTCTGGTCACGCAACACAGGCTTAGAAAACGCATTTTCCAGCTTGTTGGCACCGTGCCTAACAATCAACGCATGAGGGAATTGGCAGATGCCATCGGGATTCCATACAAACGCCGGTCAGTGGCTAAGGAAATCCCCGGGTGTGCGAGATAGGGGAAAGCCCGAGCAACCTCCCTTTCGCGCCACCCTGAGTCCTGCCGCAACATGGGTGGCGACATGAGGCATTCTGACTCAACACGCAACGGGGCTTCCTCAGCCGAAGCCGGCCACTACCAACTACACATCAACACCCCCAATTCGGTCCACTCTGGCTCCGAATTCGCCGGACACGCCGAGATCCGTCGGATTTTTGGCATCAGCCGGGCACACCTCTACCGGCTCGCCGCTGACGGACTGGTGCGGAGCGCCTGCATCAAAAAGCAACACGCCATGAGGGGGCGCAGACTCTGGCACATTCCAAGCATCCGCGCGTTTTTGGAGAGTCATATCCAAAATGTAGGCATCTAAGCACACGCCCCTCGGCCTCGGTAGGGCTCCAGGATCTCGCAGGTTTAGCGAATCCGAGCCTCCACCCCTTTTCCGGGCAGAGACGGTTCACAAGAAGATGCTCACGCGTTATGACTGACATCCAAGAACTCAAGTGGCTTCTGCCGCTGCCGGAGTTGCTGAAGCAACTGGGCCTTGAAGCCCATGCAAAGCGCTCTGCGCTCTGTCCTCTGCACGAGGATACAAAACCCTCCTTCTCCATTTTCCAAACCACTCACGGTTGGCGCTACAAGTGTCATGCGGCATGCGGAGGAGGCGACGAAATCACCCTTTTGGAGAAATTGCTCGGCCTGCCGCGGGGGGAGGCCATCCGCCACTACGCGAGCATGGCGTTCGGTCCCGGCGCATGGGGTTTTAACGACCGCCACCCCATGCCGCGAATTCCGACGTATGGGTCCGCTATTACCGATGCCTCTGCGGAAAAGCCGCCCGCCAAAAAGGTTGATCTTCCAGAGGATCTCCACACCGGAGACGAGCACGAGATGAGGACTCTCGCCTCCTTGCGGAAGGTGAGCTTCTGGGCGGTAGGCGCCATGAGCCAGTTGGGAACGCTGCGGTTTGGAACGGTATGCGGCGAACCGAGCTGGATCGTTCTCGACGCCTCGCTTCGGAGTGCGGAGGCGCGCCGCCTCGATGGCAAACTGTATCCGCAGACGGCGCACCTCGGAGAGCGAAAGGTCCACACCCTGAGGGGCAGTTCAAAGAGCTGGCCTGTCGGGCTCGTTCTGCAACGCGAAGTCGGCAACCAGTTCAAGCGGATCCTGCTCGTAGAGGGCTCAGGCGACCTTGTTGCAGGTTACCATTTTGCACTTGGAAGGAAAGGCGAGTGGCTGCCAGCGGCCCTCCTGGGTGCCTCAATTTCGAGGCTGCATCCGGAAGCGCTGGAGCTGCTTCGGAGCAAACCCGTACGGATCATGCCCCACTGTGATTCTGCGGGTGAACAAGCCTCCGTGAAGTGGACACAAGAGCTGCTTCGAGCGGGATGCCACGGGGACCTCGCCTCTCTTCAGGGGCTTCGGAAAAAGGACGGATCTCCTCTCAAAGATCTAAACGACGCCACGGAACTGCATCCGGAGGACGCCGATGAATTCGCGCAGCTTTTATCATGAACCATCTTACAGAACTTCAAACGAGCGAGGCCCCGGGCTATCAGGGCATTTCTCGAATCACAAAATTTGACGGTCGAGGCTTGGGCGCCGCGACAGAAGAAGCCTCTTTCAATCCATTGAACGACAGTGCCGGCGGCATGTTCCGTAAGCCCCCGCAAATGGCTTTGGTGGCGCCTGAATTCCCCGCTGCGGCACTTTATGGGCCTGCAGGTGACATTGTGCGAAAGCTGGGACCGTACAGCGAGGCGCATCCTGCTGCGTTGTTTATGCAGCTGCTGACGGGCTTTGGCTCTGCACTGGGAGGTGGAGCCTACTTCGAAGTTGAAAGCGACCGCCACGCTGCCAACCTGTTTCTCGCCATCGTCGGAAAGAGTGCAAAGGCGCGCAAGGGCGTCTCCTGGGGGCGGGTCAACAGAATCATGTCTCAAGTCGATCCTGAATGGACGGAATCGCGGCAGACAACCGGTCTTTCGAGCGGCGAGGGACTGGTTAGCGCGGTCCGCGATGACTCACCCGGCAAGGACGATGAGATCACCGAAGGAGTGCGGGACAAGCGGCTTCTAGTGTTTGAAGGCGAGTTTGCGCAGGTGCTACGAGTGCTGCGTCGGGAAGGTAACACGCTGTCAGGCCTTTTGCGCAACGCATGGGACGGACGACCTTTGGGGAGCATGACCAAACAAAACCCGCTCAAGGCCACGGGCGCACACATCTCCATTGTAGCGCACATCACCAATGAAGAACTGCAGCGCGAGATCCGGGACACGGCGGAGATGTTCAACGGTTTTGCCAACCGGTTTCTGTGGTGCTTTTCCTCTAGAAGTAAAATGCTCCCTCGCGCAGTGCACCCACCCGAAGGGTACTTGAATGCCGAGATTCAGGCGTTGCGGGCTGCTCTGGCTTTCGGCCGGAACTTGGGTCTCATGCGGCGCGACGAGGCAGCAGAGGTATTGTGGGAAAAGGCGTATGAGCGTCTCGGTTCGGACCCGGGTGGGCTGCTTGGTGGCGCAACCAACCGTGGCGAAGCGCAGGTGGTGCGGTTGTCGGTGTTGTTTGCCGTGCTGGACTGTTCGCCGGTGATACGGGCAGCCCATCTGCAAGCGGCGCTGGCGGTGTGGGAGTACTGCGGGGAGTCTGCCAGGTACGCGTTCGGAGAGCGAATCGGCGACCCGCTGCTGGACAAGCTGGCAGCGGGCTTGAAGGCCTCCGGAGTGCAAGGGCTTTCAAAAACTCAGATCCATGGCGACATCTTTCAGCGGAACCAGTCTGGGGAGCGGATCGCGGCCGCGCTTGTGCGTCTGGAAGAGATGGGGCTTGCGCGGAAGATTCCGAGGGAAGGCGAGTCCCGGGAGGGCGTCGCATGGGTCGCGTCGTCCCCGTTTGAAATGAACGAATTTTACGAACAGGGCGGGGCGGGGGATGGAGGGGGAGACGGAAATTCGTAAAATTCGTTCTTCGCTGAGCTTGGGGCGCGGTTCCAGCGGCGGGCACCCCCCTTTTGGTCCGTCGAAACAATAGGGATGGGGCGCACTCATTTTTGAGGTGAAAATCCTGAGGATTGTCAGAAGCAACTTATTCGTTTGACTCGGGGCGCAGCCGCACCCCGCAAGCTTTAATGAAAGGGGGCGAAAAAAGATCTTCTCATGACGCCACATTTGTTCACTACAGTTGCACACCTGTGTGCTTCGTGATAATTCACCTTCATGTTGCTTCGAGAAACACTGCAAGCCGTTCTGGCCACGCCGGGCGCTGGGGAAGTTGCCGACCATGAGGTGACGCGGCTTTTTCAGCCGGCATGGAAGGCGGAGGCTGCTTCCCATGCGCTCGTGCTCACCGGGGTGCGGCGGTGTGGGAAAAGCACGCTGCAAGGCCAGATCCGGCGTAGGATCAAGGGTGCATCCGTCACGATAAACTTGGAAGATACACGCCTGTATGGGTTGGGACCCGAGGACTTTGCTACCATGATGTCGATCCTAGATGCCGACCATCCGAAGGCAGCGATATATCTCGATGAGGTGCAGGAGGTGCCAGAATGGCAAAGGCTTGTGCGTGCGCTTCTGGACTCGGGCCGACGTGTCTGCCTGACGGGATCGAACGCAAGTCTGCTGGGCCGTGAGATGGGCTCGAAACTGACAGGAAGGCACTTGTCCCACGAGGTGTATCCCTTTTCCTTTCGCGAGTTTTTGACGTTCACCGGAGAAAAGCCGGGTGAGGCGTCGCTCGAAGATTATCTAAGGCGCGGGGGTTTTGCAGCGGCATTGCGGGTCGAGCCGGAGCACGGAGCCGTCTTGCTTCGCGAGTTGCTGCGCGACGTGGTGCATCGTGACATTGTTACTAGGCATTCGCTGCGCTCGGCTCGACCATTGATGACGCTCGCGCTGCATCTGCTGGCGCATCCTGGGCAGCCACTATCGCTGCAGGCGCTTTCAAAAGGACTCGAGCTGCCGTCGGTCGCGCAGACGGGTCGCATGGTCGAGTATCTCCAGGATGCATGGTTGATGCTGTCGCTGCCGCGCTTTAGTGCGTCCTTCAAACAACGCGTCACCAGCCCGCCGAAATATTATGCGGTGGACACGGGTATGGCCGCCGCCAACAGCCCGAACCCGACTCCGGACCTTGGCCGTAAGCTGGAGAATGCCGTGCTCATCGCACTGCGTCGCATGGGCGCCGCCCCCACCTTTGCCACTGCACCGCATGAGTGGGAATGCGACTTTGTGACCAGTAATCACGCCATTCAGTGCTGTGCGAGGCTTACTCCTGAAAATCGCCAACGCGAACTACGCGGCTTGCTGCAAGCAGCGAAGCTTCCTGGCAGCTCCAAGAAGGGGGGGCGCGAACTGTGCGTCATCACGCTTGACCAGGAAGATGCGCTGACGGAGGAGGGCCACGACGTCCATGTGATTCCTGCGTGGAAGTGGCTGGATTGAGGGGTGTCCGCTCTTAAGCACAACAAATTCACTGTCCTGTTCCCACTGGGAGAAATCGAATTGTAGCAGAAATCGCTTTTGCCCCCATTTCCTCAGTCTGCGCACGGGTTTCGGGAGCGGGACAAGCGATGTTTTCTCACTCTTAGTTAAAGAAGTACCCCACGCTAATTCCCGCACTCCACTGTTTTTGTCCCACCCGCGTCTCGATTCTGAACCGGAAGTCGCTGACGATTGGAAGAGAGATATTTGTTTCGTAAACAGGCCGGCCCATGTCTTGTATCGCAAGTCTTGAATCGATAAAGACCGAACGTTGCAGCACGAAACGTGTGCATGCAACAGCCCTTAAATTCAGGAAATCGGAGCTGGATAAGTATACCTCTGGCCCCACCGCGATACGAAAAAGCCTGTCGTTTCCCTTTGACAACAAGAGAGCGTACTTTGCATAGAAGCCGCGCTGGAAGTCGTTAAATGATATTCGCTCGTCAAATCCGACTCTGAATAATTTTGACAGCTTTGGATTTTGAATTGTTGCGTTTCTGAAAACTTCAAAATCGAAAAGGGTCAACGCAGTGCGACATTGCTGGCCTATTTCCACATTGACTTCGGCAAACAGCATTTTGCTTGTGAAATCATCCGCCTCGCCGCTGATTAGATCATGAACTCCAGGTCTAATGGTGATCGAAGAAAAAGAGTTCCCGTTTGTAATGCCAGCACCGAGCGCAATCATCTGACCAATGCCGGAAAGCTGTATTGGCTCGTAGCTATCAATTTCACCACGGTGTTCCGTTTCCTCAGTTAACCTCAGGTTTGAATTCCACCTTTCACTCACTACCCTGTCGGAACCAATCTTGGATAGAATGTATTGCAGACCTGATCGGGGCGTTAAGTAGAGCTTTGAATGTGTCTCACTCTTTGAAGTCACCAGAGCATGGTTTACGAAATCGACACAGTAGTGTGTACAGTTTTGAGAGAGGTATTTGTAGGGCAGACGTTCCCCTTCCAAGCACTCCACAAGCTGCTTGACCCGCAAAACCTCTGACGAGCTTAATTTTAGCCGAAAAAGGGTCAGGCTACGCCCCTGCCTCTCAACATACTCCCGAGTAAGCCCATCGAAAGTTGCGATTTTTAACGAAGCTGTTTGGTCGGAAAAGCTGACCTTAATGTCCGCTTTTTGTACAGCAACCATGACCGTTGTGTCAAAATCACTCGGCCTGAGTCCAGGCTTTGAAAAACACAGGAAAGTGTGCCCGAAGGAAGAAATAGCAGAACTCGAATGCTCGGACGCAAATCCTAGCCATAGGTCATTTGATTGGAAGGGGGGAATCTGGTCAACAGCAAGGACTGATTGGGAAAACAACAGTCCTACCATCGCCAGAATCCACACCTGAAACACTAGGTGTATAATGCCCCTCCAGCAGTAGCGGATACAAAGGATACTAAAACATTACTAGGAGACGCCTAGGATCTCTCGGATTCCAACCACTTCCACACATTTTCACCGAACCCAACAGGAGAGGAGTTCACCGCGCCAATCTCAGCCAATTTCACTTGGAAACTTTCAAACACCATATATTTTTCGAAAAACTCGGTGTAGAGTGCGCGAGCCTCATTTGAATCTCGCTTGAGCAATTGCCTGTGTTTCACCATCGCGTACTCCTTTAAGCGAATTTCTCGCAATTCACTACGCGCACTGCTAGTAGATTTCTCATTTTTCAGCAAATTCACGTAGTATGAGTTTGGTGAGTATTCCCAAGCTGCCCCAGAAAGAAAATCAGTGGTTCCCAAATCCCAGAACACAATGCTTATGATTGTCACCGGGTTGATTGCCGTGTTGAGGGAAATTTGCTGAGCTTGGTAGCCGCTCTTAGTGATCAAGACGCTTTTCGCGCTGTTCCCTTTTCTCACTTTGCCCGAATAGGGTGTCGTGCCGACAACGTTTCCATCAATGCGGACCTCCGCGCCCTCAACATTCGAGTTGATTGTAACAGTCTGACTTGTCCCCGTGAATACAGTGGCGCAGCTCGCAAGCAATAGCGCAGAGACTAACCCACAGAATAAAATAAATAATTTCCTTGGCATATGATTCACGTTAAATGCGACTTACTGAGACTCAATCTTCGGCGGGCTGCATTTTATCAGCAGCTTCTTTCCCTCATTTTCCGATAAGAGTTCAAGCTCGCTTCTGGCCTGGAGCATTCCCATTTTAACGTGTTGAAAAATGTAGTATCTACTTCCAGCGTCTACCTTGAAGTGCGCCAAGCTTGACCCCTCGGAGCGACTCTCAATTCGCGCGTCACCCGGCGGGCGTTCCCAGCACAGGAAGCCCTTGGGGCCTGTCTGGCCTATTCCTGCGCTGCCGTCGTTTACTGTCATTGGTATTGCCGCACCAACTACGGCGGGGCGCATCACGTAAATTCTCCCCTTTGCGGGGTCGTCAATGGTTCTCGACTGATCTGGCAACGGGACAAATTGCTTTGTCGAAGCACAAGCAGTTAGGGTAACGATCGGTAGGATCATTAGCCCTGTGGCGTGCTCCCCAAAACTTGATCCAGTTGCTATGAGAGTCGGCGGCGCGTAAGCGTCGCCCACCTCTCACAATGAAACGCAAACGACACACCCCTGAAGAGATCATTAAGAAGCTGCGTGAAGCAGCGACACTACTGGCTGGAGGTC
>CANJPY010000112.1 GCA_947476255.1 Chthoniobacteraceae bacterium
AACCGGAGAACAGCCTCCGAGAGCCGGATGCGGGAAATCCGCCCGTCCGGTTCGATGAGGGGGAGAGGAGGGCATGGAGTGGTTGTGGCCGCAAACCATCCTCGTCTCCCTACTCTATTAAACCCAAGGGGGTTCTTCCGCGGTTTTCCGATTCAACGTCGGCTCGATTTTCTTAATGCTGCGCTGTCCATCGCCCGACACCACCACCTCAAGGTCATTTACCGCGCCATCCTGAAGCGGCGCTATCTACGCTGGCTCGAAGCAACCTTCGGCGCGGGGGTGATCATCAATCCGCATCTGGCCGCTTTCCCCTTGGTTGCCCATGTCGTTAATAATTACCTGAAAACACAGCCCTCATCGCCGCTGGGGATTTTCATTTCTGACGAGAACCGGGAGATCATGTTTGACGTTGAAAAAGCCCAGAAAATCCTGCGTGGGACCCCGGGCCGGTTGCATCTGGACCGCATTATCGAAAAAGGCTTTTTCATCGACTCAAAAAAGAGCTTGCTCCTGCAGCTGAGTGATTTGTGTGCATATGCCTGCCGCCGCTTGGAGGAGGAAAATGCCGGGATGCCCGTGAAGGAAATCAATCGAGGCGTCATTGAAGCAGTAAAGCCTTTGCTTCACCGCGGCGAGGAGTCGCTACCCGATGTGCTGGCTTGGCTGGAAGCAGAGCAAAAAAGGAGCGGCCAGGGGCCTAAGCCTCAGGGCCGATAAGGTCGAACCCACAATGGTCGCTTCTTTCAGAGTATCCTAGGACACCCCGCTCTTCAATAACAGATTTTCCCCTGCTGGTCTCTCCGTCCCCCGCTCAATTCGTAAAATTCGTACTTTTACTCGCAACGGTGTGCATCCGCCCCGCCTCCAGAATCAGAAGCGCATCCGCCGTTTTTAGTGTCACATCCACGCGTGGAAACAGCGCCTGCGCCCTGCCTTTGAGGTGCGCCTTCCACCGGTCCCCGTGGTCTGCGCTCTTTCCCAGTCGCAAAGCTTTCTGCCACCAGTCCGGCTTCAGGTATTCCACCCGGCACTTCAAGGACGCTAACACCCCCTCAATTTGCCCGAAGTTTCGGAAAAGCACCGCCGTTGACCTCAGGTTCATCTTCCCCCGGTACATGGGGATCTCCTCGATGAAACACGTCGTGTCTACGCACACCAGCGTACGCAGCAAGCGTTCCACGTCCGCCACCGTGTCCGGCATCGCTACAGCGTGGACGCTTCCATCCGTGTCGGTGTAAGCAATCCCGCCACTTTTACCAAGATCAATCGCGAGTAAGGTCATTCCCTGTAATCGCATCAGCCAATCCCCGAGGCTGTCTTCAGCTTTTCCATCCGGTTCAGCCAGCCCTCCAGAAACCGTTGCTGCGACACTTCGTTCTCTGCCAGTCGCCGGAAGAGCGGTTTCCTAGACTTCCCCTTTAAGCAGTCCTTGGAACGAAAGGTCCTCGTCTAATTCAGGCCAATGCAGGCCAAACGGAGAAATTTCAATATTCTTGAGCTGTTCTTCGGTGGCATGGGCCAGACGCGGGCTTGCCGTTACCGAGAATTTGATCTCCACCGTCCCGGCTATGCTGACAGTGACATAGCCCCCAGAGTAATAGGCTGTTCTTTTAGGTGCGGTCAAAGTGTTCATGCCAACTCCTTATTATTAACTCGCGATTTTCTTCTGCAAAACATTCAGCTTTAGCCAGCTCTGCGACTTTTAAGCCTTCGGACTCGCGCAGCACAATCTCATCTTGCACGAGAAAAACAGCCTCCCCATTTCCCTTTCGGACATGCACGTGAATCGGCTCATGGTCGTTACTATAAAAGAAAAATAGGTAACCGTCTTTCTCAAAGATTTTAGGCACCCAGCAAAAATAGTCGGATCTGACGTATCCGCAAGTGCACCGTACTTTTGCCTACCCCTCAACCGCTTTTCGCAAAACCACCACCGGCTTAGCCATCCACTTAAGAAACGAGCTTGAGACACCTCGTTCTCCACCAAACGGCGGTAAAACGGCTCCCTCTGTTCCACCAGCCGCTCCGCCACCACACAGGGCGGTTCTTTTTTGATCGCCCCCTTCAGCGCCCCCAGCGTCCGCGGTCCGATAACCCCGTCGTCCTTGCACCCCATTGAGCGCTGCAAAAACTTCGCCGCCTGCCCAACGCCCACGTTCACGCACGCATCAAAGTGCGCCAAACACAGGGGCCACGGCATCCGATCACACCGGCCTTCCAGCCAGTATTCACTCCAGTAAATCTCGCGTACATCCGCATTGAGAATGTCTGCGATATTCCGTTTGGGCAGGTGATTTACCCGGAGCCATTCCGAATATTCACGCTGTGTAATGCCCTTGTTCGTCGCTCCGCCGTGATCCGACGGGTTGTTCGTGTATCCACCCTCGACGCCCAGCACGAACGCCAGCGCCCTCTCAAAGTCCGCGCCTTTCATTTCACCAAAGGCGCCTGACCCCGCTCGTTTCGAATCACGTCCACCAGTCCAAACAGACCCATGATGACGCTCGCGATGGCACCTCCAATGCGGGTCAGTTTCCATCACCACCGAACATTACTGACAAACACGCCATTTTTTAGGAGTTTTGCCCGAAATTTTAGGAGCTACGAGGTGCCTCCTATTTGGAAATCTGTGTTTCCAAGTGTTTTGTGTTGAAAAGTGTCTCCGGCGAGGATCGAACTCGCATTTACAGTTTAGGAAACCATTGTTCTATCCATTGAACTACGGAGACGTTTGAACTTGCCGCACCCACCCTAGCAAGAGCACGCCAACCTCTCAACCTTCTGTTTTTTCGCCCGCAAATGCCAGCCGCATTTGCGCAACCCAAGGCTCCACCAGTGTCGACACCCCTATCCCCAGCAGCCTCAACGCACCGCTCACCAGCTTGTCTCTCGCCAATAGATGGCAACTCAGCCGGTATATTTCGGCGGCTGCCGTCACAGGGTCCTGCACCCGAACCTGTCTCGTCACCGTGCTGAAATCCCTGTAGCGCACCTTGACTTGGACGGTCAGCGCGCCAGCGGCGTTCCTTGCAAGCGTTTGGGCAATATCGGCCGACATCTCTTTCAGCGCCGCCCGCAGTACCTGCCGCTCTTCGGTGTCTACGGCAAAGGTGTGCTCCGCACTAATGCTTTTGCGCTCCCGCTCCAAATCCAAGGACCGGTCGTCCTCGCCAAATGCACGCTGCCTTAATCTTTCAGCCCAGGAACCCACGAGGGTCTCCAGCGGCAACTTGCTGTTCTGAATGTCTCCAATTGTGCGCAATCCAGCGGCTTCCAGTTGCTGCGCTGTCACGGGCCCAACGCCGTGGATGGTCCTCACACTCAATGGACGGAGAAACATGATTTTCTCCGACTCCGGAATAAGCGTGAGTCCGTTGGGCTTTTGAAAGTCGCTGCCTATTTTCGCTAGAAATTTGTTCGCACCCACCCCGATGCTTGCAGTGAGGCGGCGTTCCGTTTGAATGCGTTCTTTGATGTCCCTGGCCAGAGGAAGGGCGCTCCGCAAGGCTTCGTCCGGACCCGATGCTTTTTGAACGCACGAAGACAGGTCGAGATACGCCTCGTCTACAGACACTTGCTGAATCAGCGGCGTGTACGCTTCAAAGATCGCCATGATCGCGCGTGATTCCTCCCGGTAAGCCTCCATGCGCGGGCGCACGAAGATGCCGTGAGGGCAAAGTTTTCCGGCGGTGCGCGAAGGCATGGCAGAGTGAATGCCGAACCGCCTTGCCTCGTAACTGGCGGCACAAATGACGCCGCGCTTGTCGGGGGCTGACCCCACGATGACGGGTTTACCTCGGTATTGAGGAAAGTCACGCTGTTCCACCGAAGCGAAAAAGGCGTCCATATCGACATGGAAAATGACCCGGTGCATGCGAGAAGTGGTACTGAGAGGGTGCGGGATGCGGGGGTGAAAGGACTGCGAGGAGACGAGTGAAGTGTGTTTTGCGAATAGTTTGTACAAAAAAAAATCCGCGCGGGTCTGATTGTCCTCATTACCCATGCGTTTTCTAATTCTAATTTTGTTTTTGTTTTGTGGGGCACCGATGTTTTTCGGCGAACCTTTTGAGCTGCCTTTGTGGAGGGAGGGTTTTCCCGGAGCGGGCGTTCCGTTTTCGGAGGCGACTTTCAAGCTGCGGGCCGCTTACGGATCGAGTCCGGGGAGTCTGACACACACTTTGTCCCAGCGCGCACCCTGCCGGCCTGCCGGCAGTTTATCCCGCCAAAAAGCATCGAGACCAGGTTGTTGACACAACTAGCACCCGAGCCAGCACGCGCCCCGCTGTTGCGGGCGCAGCAGACGCATGCACGAGAGGCGAGCCGCGACAATGGGAAGCTCCCCCTCAACGCAAACGGCTGGGACATGGGTTTTGTCTAAGAGAGCGACCTGGGTGGGTGGGCCGGGATCCTGACCGAAAAGTTCGCCGGGCTTGCGCCACGCGGCCTTTTGGCGTCCAGTGCGCTCGCTAAGATATAGCATCTGCCGCTGAAGTACACGATGGCCTGAGATGCGGCGGTTTTCGAGGACACTCCAGTAGAGATGTTCTTTGGCATTCTTGCGGCGTTTCTGACAAGGGAGGAACGTGCCTCATCAAACATGGTCTTAAAAGGGCCGCAAGGGGGTAGGTCGGCACTACAAGCGCTTTTGAAAAAGCGCGGGCTGAAAATGTGGTACTGATATCAAAATCACTGCCAAAAACAGACGTTTTTCGCCACGAGTCCGCGAAGTAGGACTAAAGGCCCCCATAGACCGCCTTGCGCGCTCTCATCATCCGCAAGCGCAGCCCGTACAGCCGCGCCTCCATGCTGCCTGATTCCACGCCGATCCATTTTTCCAAAAGCACCTCTGCCAGCCGCAGGTCCTCCGCATCCGGATTACCAAGCAGAGACTGGGTGATCAGCTCCACCCGCTCGAACAAATCCTGCCGCTTGGCCTTGTCTGTGGGCGGTTGCTCCAATCGTGCATGGACTCCGTCCACACAGAGCCGTATCAAACGGTCCGCAAGAGCTCGGTCCTCGACACTGTCGCTTGCCACCAGAATATCATGCGCCCGTAATGCCGCCCAAAGTCCCAACCAGTTTTTGGCTTCGATCATGGGAAGCACCAGTTCGGCCCCGAGCCGCGCGTCTTCCCGTCCTTGAGCCGTCATCAAAACCAGTTCCGCCAAAAAGCGCTGCCCGACCCAGCGTCGCTCTTTGATGGGTTGGACAAAATAACCGCGCGCGATCTCCCAATTTTTTTCGACCCCTAATCCATAGAGATAAAGGATTCCGAGATCATTCCCGCTCAAGACATCCCCGTTTTGAAGCTGGTTTTGAAACTGCCCCGCAAGCCAACCAAAACGCTCTTTGTCTTTAGAAAGGACGCTGTATTCAGACATCAGCTTGGTGGGCACCCAAAGATCGAAACTGGGGTCTGAGAATTTTATCCCCCCTCGGTAGGTCGCGAAGTGCACCAAGTCAGCACGCCCCTTTGCTGGCTCGGTGAGAGTCAGCACGCTTCCTCCTGCGCGGGCTGCTATCTCTTCCCCAAGCTCCGAATGATGCTTCGACGCGTCGTCCCGCCCTGCTTTGTTGAAGGGCGGTGTCGTCGTGAAAAAGAGCATCGGCATTACGATGACGATTGCATTGTAGGTCGCATGGAGCGCCATGGAACTCGCAAGACGCCCAGAACGCGCGAAACTCCAGGCGGCCAAAACAGCCATCGCAAAGACCGGCACCACAGCCACAGGGGGATGGCACAGGGCAAAGACTGCGGCGCTGCCTAACACGGACACTCCAAGCGGCAAAGAGCGTCGCATGCCCCGAAATAACAAACCGCGGAAAATAAACTCCTCAAAGAGTGGCGCTGCAACCAGCGTCAACAACAACAGCCCCCACCCGCGGACGTCCTGCACAGGAGATGCCCCAGCGCCCTCGAGTTGCTGCAGGAACGGGACACGCTCCATTGCAAAAATGAAGAGCAGTCCGAATCCTCCAGCGATGCCGCCTCCCATCAATCCAAAACCCAGGGCCGCAGAAACGGACGCTTTCTTTGAACCCTCCGGTACGCTAAGAAATGCGGGAGTGCGGCGGTACGTGAGCAGGTAAAATGCAGCAACAAGGGCACCCGCCAGAACGAAGCTGAGGGTCACCGCCGAACCCTTCGACATCCGCTGCCCGCTGGCGACAACGCTAATCACGCCCTGCAGCACGAAGAACGCAAGCGCCGCAATCATTCCGTCTGCGAGAGATACCCGGGGCGGCGGCGCAGAGACGGGATCGAGCAGGAAGGGTTCGCTGTCCCGAACCTTTTGCCAAAGGGCGTAGGCAAGTAGCGAGGAAAGAACAAGCTGTCCGAGCCTCGTCCACAGAGAAGGGGCGTAAAGAGCATAGCCGTACATCGTGGCCAGGAGCATGTACAAATAGACCGAGGAGACCTTGACACGGCGATGTACTTCCGTTTCGAGCGGATTGGACCCCAATATTCCGATGCCCGCTCCAATGAAGGCGTAGATGAAAATGCCTGCACATGCCATGGCTCCAAACGCCAGGGACTTTAAGGCAACCGAACCCATCATCACACCGCACACCACGAGTGCCAAGCCCGTGTAAAGAACCCCAAGACACGCCCACAAAAGCGTCTTGCGGAGCAGGATCCGGTGGATGGAAACAGGCATGGCGTAAAGCATCCAGAGAGAGTTTCCCTCGACAACCAAAACCTGCAACGAGCCAATGAGCACATACGCCCCCAAGCCATAAGCAAAGGCCGATGCCGCCTGAAAATTGGAGACAATCGTCCGTGCAAATCCGGAGTCCAGCAGCACGAGTTGCATCGCGGCGATTAAAAGCGGGACGATGAAGATTTGTGCAAACAAGTTCCGGTCTCTTGAGAGGAGTCGCAGCTCCTTGCCAACGATACCCTCGGGTAGAACAGAGCGCCCCTTTTCTGGACCTGTGGCCGTGGTTCCACGCGTTCCGTGGTAGGCATTGGGAGAGGAAACCAACCCATCGCTCACAAGGCGCGTGCAGTAACGCGAAGCGGCCCACACAAAAGCCGCCCCAAGCGCCAACTCAAAGGCAATGACCAGAGGGACACCCGTTCCACACATCAACGCTGGCAAGGAGAAAGGATTCATCGCCAGCAGCCACGGACTCTTTTGTGCGACACCCACCAGCCAGTGCACCGGTGCAGGTGTCCTCAAAATAAAATAGAGCAGGAAAAAAAGAACCGATCCAGAGATGGAAAACAGCGCCTGCAGGTTCTTTAAATTAATTGGCGAGAAACGTTTGCGTAGTTGTGTTTCGGCCGTCACCTGAAGCGCCGAGACCGCCACCCCCAGATACACAACGCCAAGAAGCGCGACGGGAATCGACCCCCAGCCAAAGCCCGCCGAGAATAAGACCACACTCAAAAGCGGGAGCGCCACTACCCACGAAAACGTATCCACCAATGCAGATCCCAAAATCTGTGCGCCAAACACATGCTGCGAGGGCACCGGAAGCGTAAAAAACCACTCGGATTGCCATTCCACCTTGCCGAGATCCTGCGAGGTGCCGAGTAACATGCAAAAACGCATCAGCGAGAGCAAAGCCAACACCGCACCCACCGTCTTTATGAGTACGGGTCCCGCTTCTGGGTGCAGCCAGGCCGAAAGCACGGGAAGAAAGTAAAAACCGGTCCTGCTCTTTGTTGCCACAAACCCGTTGAGGCCTCTTTCATCAAACTGTTTCTGAACGATTTGCGCCCACTCATTGGAGTGTTTCCTGGCAAACCCCGCACCCTCGTCAGTGAAAGCCTCGTCAGTGAAAGTGATGGAGTTTGTTTTCTCCTCACCTCGACCTGAGTTTTGTGTGCTCAGTTCCTGAAGCTTGTCGTACGCTTGAACGCTCACTTCGATGCGGCCCAACTTGTCTCGCAGCGGACCGAACGCAAAAGAAACTTCCTTTAAAAAATCACCCGCAAAGATGATGCTTTGAAACCCGAAAACCAAGGCGAGAAAAAGCAGCAACAGGATGCCAAGCCCTCCCTTGCGCGCGGTGCCGCTGCGTGGCTCCGTCGCTTTTTTGCGGAGGACAGATTGCCCCCGGTTGCTAAACCGACGCCACTGCAAGGCCGCCATTAATTGAGTGGTCCGAACAAATCTCATGCCTCGGATTTGTCTGCTGCTTTGGTGAGCGAAAAAAAGACCTCCTCAAGAGTGCTTTGCGGCTCGAGTCCCTCGCGCAATTCCCCGAGTGTTCCTGCGGCCGCAAGTCTGCCCTGATAGACAATGGCCACCCGATCGCACAATTTTTCAGCCTGATCCAACAAGTGCGTGCTGAAGAAAACCGTTTTACCCTCTGCCACCCTCTCGCGCATCAGCGCGTGCAGCGTGCGCGTCGCATAGGGATCAAGTCCGTTTGTGGGTTCGTCAAGAATGAGCAAAACAGGGTCGTGCAGCATCGCACAAATCAGCGCGAGCTTCTTCTTCATTCCCTTGGAATAATTCACCGCAAACTCCTCAAGCGCGTCTCCCAATTCCAAGCGTTCCACAAGCGGCGTCGCACGCCTCTGGATATCTTCACGCGTGAAGCCGCGCATCTCACCGATGAAGCGTATGATTTCGCTGCCCCGCAGATAATCATAAAACACGGGTTCATCCGGCAGGTACCCGATCAGACGCATGACTTCAACGCGCTCGCGAGAACAGTCCAGGCCATTGATCCGCGCGGTCCCTGTGCTGGGTTGGAGAATGCCCATGAGCATTCGAATCGTTGTCGTCTTTCCCGCACCGTTCGGACCAAGAAGCGCAAGAATTTCCCCCCGGCTCACTTGGATTGTCAAATTCGCAACTGCCGTAAAGTCTCCATAGACCTTGGTGAGGCTTTCAATTTCAACAAGCGGGGAAACATTCATGGGCTCGCTAAGTATGCATGTCACCGAGAGCGCAAGCAAGACTGCGGCTCCATCTTCGCCTCGCTTGCCGCGTTTCGCGAGTATGGTCAGGCGACGCCCAAAATCAGGGGCGGCTCGGAAGGAAGGGGGCCGGGAGAAAATCGCGGGCCTTTTCGCCGGTGGAGTCGCTACGCTCAACCTCCGGCTTGCCCATTCTAAGCGCGGTGACGCCTCCGGCATCTGATCGTGCATCGCCGCTTACAGGCTGACTCGCTTGGGCAGCGCGGCTTGCCCGCTTCGCAGCCTGTGGCCGGTTTACCCGCTACGCGTTGATGTTGAGTTCTTTGGTAATCCCGAAGATCTCCATCCGCTTGCGCAGGGTCGCCCGGGTGATCCCGAGTAATTTGGCGGCGCGGACCTGGTTTCCGGCGGTCGCGCGCATGGCGTAAATCGTAAATTCGCGCTCGAGCCAGGGCAGCAACTGGACATTCGGGTCCACCTGCGCCGCTTTGAGGAGGGCATCAATGGCCATTTCTTTCGTCACCACGTCCGCCAGGCTTGTGTTCGTCTGCGGCGCATCGTTTGAAACCGCTCCCATTCCCAGCGGAATGTCCTTGGGCAAGAGAACGTCCGAGGAGGCAAACACGCAGGCGCGTTGGATGGTGTTTTCAAGTTCGCGCACATTGCCCGGCCAGGTGTGACTCTCGAGGACCTTGATCGCGTCCTCGGAGATTTTCAAACGAGGCAGACGCTGCCGCGCCGCGACTTTTTGCAGGAAATACTCCGCAAGGAGGCGGACGTCCTCCAGGCGCTGCCGCAACGGGGGCAACTGGATACGGACGACGTTGAGACGGTAGAAAAGGTCCTCGCGGAATTTTTTCTCCGCCACCTCCTGCTCCAAATTTTTGTTGGTCGCGGCGATGATGCGCACGTCTCCTTTGAGGGAGGTGGACCCACCGACCCGCGTGAATTCGCCATCCTGCAAGACGCGGAGGATCTTGCTCTGCAATTGGATGGGCATATCGCCAATTTCATCTAGAAAGAGGGTGCCACCGTTGCTTTGTTCGAAACGCCCCGCGCGCTGGCTCACGGCCCCGGTAAAGGCTCCTTTTTCGTGGCCAAACAGTTCGCTCTCCAGAAGCTGTTCGGGAATCGCCGCGCAGTTGATGGCCACGAAGCTCTTTCCATTGCGCTGCGAATAGGTGTGCACGGCACGGGCGACCAGTTCCTTTCCGGAACCGCTTTCGCCTGTAATCATGACGGGGGCGTCGGACATGGAAACGCGGCCTACCATTTTGAAGACCTGGGCCATCGCCTCGGATTTTCCCACGAGCGAATCCTGGTGTTCCTCGACGGTGAGTTGGGGTTTGGCGGAGGTGGCCGCACGCATCTCGGCCTGCGCCTTGAGGGCGGCATCCATGACGGCCTTCAAGGTGAAGGGAAGGGTTTCCTTGCGTACAAAATCGAAGGCCCCGAGCCGCATGGATTCGATCACCGCCTGCGTGGTGCCGAAGGCGCTGGTGAGGACGACGATTGCGTTGGGGGCGCGTTGGCGGAGGCGCGCCAGCAGTTCCATCCCGCCGAAAGGCGAGAGGTGGGTTTCGGCCATCAGGACGTCCGGCTTTTCGCGCAGGAAAATGCGGTACGCCTCCTCGGAGTCCGAGGTGGTGATGACTTTGGTGGTGGGGGAGGAGAGTTGGTGGGTGGTCCAGACGAGGAAGTCAGGATCCGGGTCGGCAATGAGGAGTGTTTGGATACGTGCCATGATTTAAATTCCGCCAAAGCGGCGTTTTCGCCGGTGGAAGTCGCGGACAGCTTCGATGAGGTCTTCCCGGCCGAAATCCGGCCAGCATTTGGGGGTCACATACAGCTCAGTGTAGCTGAGCTGCCACAGCAAAAAGTTGGACAAGCGCATTTCGCCCGAGGTGCGGATAAGCAGGTCTGGGTCCGGCCATTCACAGGTGTAGAGGTGGCGCTGGAGGTGGTCTTGCGTGAAGTCTTCGGGGCGCAATGTACCTGCGGCCACTTCCTGGCAGACCGAACGCACCGCATCCTCGAGTTCGGCGCGGCCGCTGTAGTTGATGGCCAAAACCAGATTCATGCCGGTGTTGGAGGCGGTGCGCTCCATGGTGCTATGGAGCGCTTCCCGCGCGGTGGGGGGCAGTTCGTGGATACGCCCGATGGCCCTGAGGCGAATGTTATTGGCAAGCAGGGTGGGGAGTTCCGCGGCGAGGAAGTGCTCCAGCAGTCCAAAAAGCGCATGGACCTCCTCGGGGGGGCGTTTCCAGTTCTCCGTGGAGAAGGCGTAGACGGTGAGACAGCCGACGCCGATTTCACAGCATGTTTCTGTGACGGTGCGAAGGGCTGCGGCGCCGTTTTCGTGGCCTGTGATGCGGGGGAGTCCGCGTTGAGCGGCCCAACGCCCATTGCCATCCATGATGATGGCAATGTGCCTCGGAGGAGGCGGGTTGGTTCGTGGATCCCGGGGTGGGTCCAGCCGTTGGGTGCTCTGAGCAATCATGCGTTGCCCACCCACACTATCACGCTGTCTCTTTTTTGCATTCTTCCTTTTACAGAAGAATCGTCTGTTCCCGGTTGGGACCGACGCTGGCGATTTTAAGCTTTGCGCCGCTCCATTCCGTAATCTTTGTCAGATAATCCCTCGCATTGGCCGGGAGTTCTTCCCAGCGACGGATTGTTTCGGTGGGCGTCTTCCAACCGGGCAATTCGGTGTACACGGGTTCGCAGGCCGCCAATTGGGTGTAATCCATGGGGGGCGTCTCCAGCAGTGCGCCATTGAGGCGGTAGTGCGTGCACACTTTGATGGAGTCGAGCGAATCGAGGCCGTCGAGATTGGTGACGGCCAAATCGTCGATGCCGTTAATCATTCCTGCATAACGCACGGCCACCGCGTCAAACCAACCGCAGCGCCGGGCGCGTCCCGTGGTGGAACCGTATTCGCGGCCCATTCCGTGGAGCATGTCGCTGAGGGGGCCGTCTTCGGTGGGGAAGGGGCCTTCGCCGACGCGCGTCGTGTAGGCTTTGATGACTCCAAGCACCCGGTCGATCCGGTTCGGCGGGACGCCCGAACCCGTGCAGGCTCCTCCCGCGGTCGTATTCGAGGATGTCACATACGGATAGGTGCCATGGTCGATGTCGAGGAAGGTGCCTTGCGCGCCTTCAAAGAGGATCTCCTTTTTCTCGGACACCGCCTTGTGCAGGTAAACCACTGTATTTGCCACAAACGGGCGCAACGCTTCTGCCGCAGCCAGTAAATCCTTGAGCATCGCCGCTGCGTCGAGAGCGGGCAGGCCGTATCCCGCGAGCACTGCGTTGTTTTCGGCCACACGCGCCGCAAGTTTTTCGGCGAAAACGTCTGGGTGCATCAGGTCGGCCATGCGCAGTCCGACGCGCGCAATTTTGTCCCCGTAGGCCGGACCGATCCCGCGCTTGGTGGTGCCGATTTTTCCACTGCCTTTGGCCAGTTCGCGCGCCTCGTCCAGTTGCCGGTGGTAGGGCAGCACGAGGTGGGCGGCATCGCTGATCATGAGGTTTTCAGGAGTCACGGCAATGCCCTTGGAGCGTAATCCTTCGATTTCTCCGGCCACAGCCACGGGGTCGAGGACGACGCCGTTCCCGATCACGCACAGCGTGCCCGGGCGCAGGATGCCGGAGGGAATGAGGTGGAGGACGTACTTGGTGCCGCCGACGATCACGGTGTGCCCGGCATTGTTTCCCCCCTGGCTGCGTACGACGATTTGGGCATGGTCTGTGAGGAAATCGATGATTTTTCCTTTGCCTTCGTCGCCCCACTGGGCACCGACAAGAATGGTATTTGCCATAAGAATTGGGATGGGTGAGTTGTCTCTGTCAGGTTGTCGTTATCGCTGTTGCCTACTGCTGTTGCCTACTGCTGTCAGGGGGGCAAAGAAAGGCCGTGACCAGCAGCGTTTAGAACGCAGTGGCACGGCAAAGGGGGGGCGAGTCTACGTTGTAGGAAGCCGCCAGTGCAAAGCAAAACAAGGGTGAGTGGGCTTAAATTGTGGTCCTCTGTTTGTGCCGTGCTAAACGGCTTGGGAGGAACGGCGGGAACTCCGAGTGTAGAGAAAACAAATGCATACGACTCCCTTGTGTGAGCGGAGGTGGGTTCTCGCCTGCCGGTGTTTACCCCTGTGCGCCTGGGGTGACATTCTGTTCAACGAGACGGGCGGTAACTCGCTGTACGGGGACGGGAGAATCAGCAAGGTCACGGGCTCCGGAGCGGACACGGTGGACGGAGTTGTGGTTACGCACCGCAGTGGGCTCGTTGTTGATACTGGTGACGGGAATGACAGGATATTGATCAGCAGTGATTAAAATGCGTTGGATATCTCCGCGAGCCAAGGGAACGACGCTTTAGATAGAGTCATTCAATTATTTCGAGTTTGGTGACACGCAGCGAGGCGCATGGTATTGAGTCTCGTGCTGGTAATGACACCATCTACGGAGGAGATGTCGATGTTGTGCTTGTGAGGCAGACCATCAGCTACAAACCCTCCAGGGACTCGGAAAACGCGAAATGGGACAACGCCAGCAGTGCGGCCAACCTGAGAGGGAACGGCCGATGTAAAGAACTTGCCGCCAATGAAAAGACCTCAGCCCCTGGGGACCGCGGAGCACCAGTTCCGCAAAAACCCTCCGAGTCTTTGGCGCGTCAAGGCGGAGTCGGAGGAAAAAGAACCCGGTTTCTGCAAGATTTAGGTTGAGATGTGTAATTTATACCGACTTGGCTGCCACTTGATACGATTCACTTGTTGATGAAGATGAAGCTGTTTTTGAAATATTGTTTTTTAATTTTGTTCTGTGCAGCCGCTTTTTGTTCGGGGGGTGGTGCTGCCCTTGCAAGCGATACGGAAGTGGAAGGGCAGGTTCAGCAGGTGGTGGCATTGCTGGCAGACGGCAAACAGAGCGCCGCAGAGGACGAGATAGACCGTCTTTTGAAGAACCGCCCGGAGGCCGTCTCCCTCGTCTTTTTTAAAGGAGCCTGTCTGCGGAGCCGTTTTCAAGTGGGCGAAGCGGTTGGTCCCTTTCTGTGGACCATCAAGTATGCCCCTGCCAGCGCCGAGGCAATTGCGGCCGCCTGTATCCTCGGTGTTGATTTTTCTGCAGACACGGAAACGGCCCTCGCCTACCTGAGCGCGTTGGCGGCGGTGCAGCGTGATTATCCGGGATCGTTTCCAATTCAATGGATGAGTGCCGTGATGACGCGGAGCCTTACGACCGAAAACAGCCGGTACATTCCCGCTGGCCAGCGCACGGGTATTCTTTCGTATGGGGTGCGCCAATACGATGCCCTTCTTCAAAGGATGGCGCCTCTTCCCGGGCCGGTTTTGGTGCACCAGACTTATGCCAACATTCTGGACAGTTTAAAGGCGTTTGATGAGGCGCTCGTTCACCGTAAACTGGCGCTGCCGATGGAACGCAAGCCCTGGTCGCTTGATGGAATGGCCGATACACTGAGAGAGTTGGCGCGGTACGGGGAGGCGCTTGAGTTTGCGGACGAGGCGCTGGCGGTTTGTATCAAGGACTTTCAAAAAAAGACGTCTTCCCAGAGCGCGGGTGCGTCTGGTGCGTCTGGTGCGTCTGAGTCTCGTACGCCGGAGGAGCTCGAGCGGGATACAACGGCGCTGCATGCCCAGCAGGAGGAGTTGCTGGCATCTTACCATAATCGGAGGGGTTCGATTTTATACGAAGCTGGCAACATCGCCGAGGGCGCCAGCGAATGGCTCGAGGCCTTTGCCCACCGCCCGACAGATCCCGCGCTCGTGCACTATGCGGGTTGGCGGTTCTATGATGAGGGCAAATGGGAGGAGGCTCGCAAATGCCTTCAGCAGGCTCTCGCTTTAAAATACTATCCGGAGATCAATGAACTTCGGTTGCGGCGGATCGCCGTAAAAATGGGCGAACCGGGGGCCTCGGCGGCGCTCAAAGCTTTGGACAAGTCCAAGCCGGAGTCGAAATCAAATGTAGCGGGAGATCAGGCGCCGGATCCAAAGCTGGAGGCCTGGTTTCTGGCAGCAGTGCAGGGGGACTACAAATCGTTCCAAGAGTTGGTAAAAACGACCGAGATTGATGTGCGCACCAAGGGGCCGTACCGGCAAACCGCCTTGATGCTGGCAGCACAATACGGGGATGCGGAGATTGTCGGCGAACTTCTCAAACGCGGTGCGGAGGTGAACGCCGTGGATGCCAACGGCGACACGGCCCTGCATTACACGGCTCAATTTCATCAACCCCGTGTGATGAAAATCCTGCTCGAAGCGGGGGCGGATCCCAACATCCAGGACAAGTGGAAGCAGACGGCCCTGATTTCCAGCGCGGGAAACTTCAACGGGTTTACGGAACCTCACGGGGTGCGCTTTATTTTGGAAAAAGGCGCGGATTTGGAAAAAGAGACACCACACATTGGAACGGCGCTTCATTACGCGGCAGGACAGGGGGCGATGTCCATAGTGCGCATGCTTTTAAGCAAAGGGGCCAAGCCCGACTCTGTGTGTCGTAATTCCGGGGCGACGCCGCTGCTTGTGAGCGCGCAGTATTCGCATCCGCATGTGAGTTGCGCGTTGTTGGAGGCCGGTGCGAATGTGAATGCGAGGGACAAGGAGGGGCGCACTGCTTTGCACTTCGCCGTGCAGGAAAAGATCTGCCTGCCGCTCTTTAAGCTCATTCTAAGCAAAGGGGGGAATCCGACTCTCGCAGACAAGACTGGAATGACTCCCATTCGGAAGGCGCGTCTTTTGGGGTTCGAGGATCTCGCGTTGGAAATGGAGAAAGTTGCGGGTCAGACGGAACGCTTTGATTTTGCACACTCGGCGCAGAACGCGGGGCCATGGACCATGGAGGAGGCGGCGTTTTTGGCGAGCCTGCCCGTGGCGCTTGTGCGCGGACATTTTCCAGAAAAGGGGCTGCTGCCGAAGACTTCGGGCCGCAATGAGGCAAAGAGCGAACTCGTGGAAAACTTTGGGATTCAAAATGCCGGCGAGTTGAAGGCTTTTTATAAAAATGACGGCCGGTTTGAACCCCTCTTTGTGGAGAAGGTGGGACGCCCCGGGTTCCTTCTTGAAGCGCTGGACCTCGCGGGGTCTCGCAAGCCCGGCGAAGAGGCATCGGTGCAAGCCTGGGTGGCCGCCAACCAATTACACGTGGTCCGGTTGGGGCGAGAGGCGGGTTTATTGAAGGCAGAGGAAGCCGAGGCGCTTATACTCGAAAAAATGGAGGCCTTGAGGAAAACGTTTTCCTCTTGGAATACGTTTGTGGTGAGCTTTCTGACGGGGGCCGCAAAACATCGCGGGTGGGAGTTTGAGCGGTACGCGAGTGTCTGTCGTTCACTCCTGGAGGCGCCCCTTCAAACGACGCCTTGGAAGGAGTCCTTTTGGAAGGGCGCCGCAGCGAATTGAGTTTCCCTGTTTCAGGCTCCGTTTTTTTGAAAGATCGCAGGAGTCGGGAAGCGTTCCTCCTGTCCATCTCTTAAACACTCCTGAGGAGGAACTTTCACGGCCATGGGGATACTTGCATGAAGGAGTCTGTTAAGCCTAAATGCGGCAATGAAAGCGCGGCACACTTTATGTAACTCTATGCGGAAGAGTCTGATGCATGTCAAGAGAACCTCTTTTGGGCCTCACCCACTGGGTGAGCCTCCGTGCGCTGTCTCCAAAGCCGGGGAAGACAGGACTGTCTTCCCCATGTGCTCACTTTCCCATGTGCTCACTTTCCCATGGACCGCGAAACTGCCTGAACCCGG
>CANJPY010000113.1 GCA_947476255.1 Chthoniobacteraceae bacterium
AAACTCCACGACCAACCCCTGAAAAACAAAACCATGACACTCGCCGACCGTCTTAGAGAAGAAGGGAAGATCGAAGGTAAACAAGAAGGGCAGCTACACGCATTACGAGGGGCTGTTCTGCGAGCCTTGGCAATTCGGCACGGTGATTACCCGGAGGGAATCCGCGAAGTCATCGAAACCGTCAACGATCCCGCCGCTCTGGACCGTCTGCATGAAATCGCGTTTCGCTCCAACTCGGTTGAGGAGTTTGCCCAGCATCTTTAAGTCTCTCGACCTTCTCTCTCTGCGAGCAGGCTCACAGTCTCCTCCCCCGCGAACGAAGGCCCCGAGGAAACACTGGAGCGGTTGCTGCGCTATATGCTCAACGCCGAGCAGCAAGTCCGTGCCCTCAGCGCACGCATTGCAAAACTCCACGACCAACCCCTGAAAAACAAAACCATGACACTCGCCGACCGCCTCAGAGAAGAAGGGTAGATCGAAGGTAAACAAGAAGGGCAGCTACACGCATTACGAGGGACTGTTCTGCGAGCCTTGGCAATTCGGCACGGCGATTACCCGGAGGGAATCCGCGAAATCATCGAAACCATAAACGATCCCGCCACTCTGAACCGTCTGCATGAAATCGCGTTTCGTTCCAACTCGGTTGAGGAGTTTGCCCAGAACCTTTGAGGCTCTCGACATACTACCGTTAAGAGATCTGACATCCACCCTCTGGGAAGGAGGCTTGGGGGGTATTCGCTTAATATGTCAAACAGGTTCCGTCCCTCGGAGCGGAGATGCGCAGAAGTCGCGTTATCTTTGTCGTAACGCGGTCGCAACCGTTGTCGCCGCAGTCAACACCATGGCGGTACAACCACGAAATCTACCGAATACATACCATTTCTGCTCAAGCATATACGCACGCCCTGTTCCTTCCCCACATCCACGCGTCCCCTCAGTTTCGAGGTTCTTTGGAAGCCCTCACGCTCCGCACGAACTTCATGCCGCAGGACAACGTTCATCAGCCCAACGACAAACTTCTCAAGGCCACGTTTTCATCTCCTGAAAACGCGCGCGCCTTCTTTCAAAACCATCTGCCCCCAAACCTCGCCGCCGCACTCAACTGGAGCTCGCTGGAACTCGAACCCTGCACCTTCATCGACCCCCAGTTTGCGAGCTCCGAAAGCGACCTCCTTTTCCGCATCAAACTCCACCAAAACGACGCCTTCCTCTACCTCCTCTTCGAACACCAAAGCTCCGAGGACCCGCGCATGGCGTTGCGCCTGCTCTCGTACATTCTCCGCATCTGGGAGCGTTTCGTTAAAACCGAGCCTCCCTCCGCCAGGCTCCCTGCGGTGCTTCCCGTCGTCCTCGCCCAAGGCAAACGCCCGTGGAAGATCTCCCAGCACCTTGCCGACCTCATCGACATCCCGCCCGAACTGGAAGAACTATTGCGTCCCTGGCAACCATCGCTCAAGTACCAACTGCTCGAACTGCTGCGCATCCCCTACGAGGCGATCCGGGGCACTCCCGAGGGCATTCTCACGCTGCGTGCGCTCAAAGCCGAGCCCATGAACGAACTGCTCGGCGACGCGCTCTGGGATGAATCGCTTTTATTTTGCATTCCTGAGGATGCATTGGAGCGGTTGCTGCGCTATATTCTCAACGCCGAGCAGCAAGTCCCTGCCTTCAGAGCACGCGTTGCCAAACTCCACGACCAACCCCTAAAAAACAAAACCATGACACTCGCCGACCGCCTCAGAGAAGAGGGGAAAATCGAAGGGAAAATCGAAGGTAAACAAGAGGGAAAGATCGAAGGTAAGATTGAGGGGAGACGGGAAGGCATCACCGAGGGGCGGCTCCGAGCTTTGCGAGAGACTGTCCTGCGTGCCTTGGAAATTCGGCACGGCGATTACCCTGAGGGAATCCGCGAAGTCATCGAAACCGTAAGCGATCCTGCCGCTCTGGACCGTCTGCATGAAATTGCGTTTCGCTCCAACTCGGTTGAGGAGTTTGCCCAGAACCTTTAAGATTTCGACATTCTTTCTCTCCGCAAGTACTCGTGCGGTCCGACCCCTCGTAAAAGCAGGGCCTGAGTATGCATCGAAAAAATAGGGGGCAGCGTTTATTTCCTCTGACCTTTGCCAAGATAAACCACAAAAGCTTGCCTGAACCCTCCCTCTAAAAGCGCGCTTTCGAGCGCCCCATGAAAATGACGCGCGCGCGCTCTAAAGGGAACAAGGGGAACACACGTCGACACGTCTGATTACCGCGGACATTCAGTGCTCGCGGTGCACACGGAGGTGCACCGTTTCACAATCAGGCACTTATTCCGCCTGCCTGTCGCGGATAGGAATCCAGCACGCCGCGCCGATGACATACAGCGCGCCGAAGCCTGTCAGCACGGCGTTCCATCCGCCGGCGTGGTTCACGAGCCACGGCACGGCGAGGGGAAATGCAGCTGCACCAAAATTGCCGCACATGTTTCCGATGGCACCGAGCGTTGCTGCATGTGGTCCCCCCTGTCGCACGACGGTCGCGCCGAAACATGGATTCACCATCGCCGCGCAAAACATGCCGGCGCTGATCACGAGCACGGCGAGCAGGGGACGTTGCACAGACCACGCTGCAGCGATGAGAACGGCGCACGCGGCAAGCGAAACAACGGAAAGCCCTTGTCGTGCAATCCGCTCGCTGCCTGTACGATGCAACACGGCGTCGGAAAGCACGCCTCCGGCCATGCAGCCGAGCACATCCGCGAGTACGGGCAGCGAGGTGAGCCATCCGGATCCAACAATGGTAACACCGCGCGCTTCCTGAAGGTAAGTCGCAAACCAGCTTCCGAAAAAGATGTACCCCGCCGCGCGGCAAAATTGCTGCAAGCAGAGGAACCACACCGCGGGACTCGCGAGCATTTCCAGCCAAGGGGGGCGCGATGCAGTACCCACCGTATCGGGCGCGTGCGCTTTGATCCAGTCGCGCTCGGCTTCATTCACGGCGCGATGTCTTGCTGGATCATCGCGGAACCACCACACAAACCACGCCGCCCACACGAGTCCTGGCACGGCATAAATGAGAAACATGGGACGCCAACTGCATCGAAATACCAGCCACGCGGTGAGCGGCGCGCCAATGATGCTGCCTGCCGACATGAACCCGCTGAACGCCCCCGACACCGACGCCTGCTGTGCGCGCGGGAACCATCGCGCCATGACCATAACGCCCACGGGCACGAGGCCCGCCTGCGCCACCCCCATGCACGCGCGTGCGGCCGTCATCACGCGCACGTCGCCCAGCGCCATGCCCGCAGTCGCTAGCGACCAGAGCACCGCATACAAGGCCAGCATCCGACGCGCGCCAAGACGTTGCGCGAGCATCGCCGCAGGGAGCTGGCAAAGCGCGTACGGCCAGAAGAAAGCGCTCATCATCGCACCGGACTCCGCCATTGTGAGATGAAGATCCGAGCGGATCGTGCTTTCTGCGGGACCAACGCCGTTTCGTGTGAAATACGCCAGCGCCGCGGCAGCGCACAAGCCGCCGAGGACGATGAAACGTGCGTTGCTCGGTTTCATGAGAGTTTACCAGTCTGTCACCGATCCATCACTGCCGAACTCGCGCAGCAAAATTTCCTGCTGGAACGGATGCTTGCGCACCTCGTCTTCATCGATGGTGATGCCCAGACCAGGCTTCATGTTCGGCCGCACGATGCGGCCAGTTTTCTCCACGGTGAATCCTTCCTGTACGACGTCCGCGCGCCATGGAACGTCGTTGTGGACTGTCTCGCAAATGATGTAACTCGGCTGGGAAAAACCAAACTCCAGCGATGCAGCGGTGCTCACGGGGCCTTGCGGATTGTGCGGTGCGAGCGCGATCCGATGGGCCTCCGCGAGAGCGGCGATTCGTTTCGCCGCACTGAGACCACCGCAATGCGTGATGTCGAGCTGGCAAATCTCCAGAGCGCGCTTCTCGAACATTTCCTTGAATGCCTCGAGATTCGTCACGCGCTCGCCGCTGGCTACAGGCGTCGTGAGAGCTGCGTTAATTTTTGCGAGACCATCAACGCACTCCGGCCAACATGGCTCTTCAAAAAAGTAGAGGCCATACGCATCGAGCGCCTTGCCGAACTTCAGGCCCATCGCCGGTGAGGGACGCGCGTGACAGTCCACCATGATGTCGATGTCAGGCCCCACCGCGTCGCGCATCGCCGCAACCGCCGCTTCCGCTGCACGCACGGGCTTCATGCCTTCGATCGCCATGGTGCTCGGAACAGCCATGCTTTTGAATGCGGTATAGCCATCGGCCACGGCGGCTTGCGCCAGTTCCGCGAAGCGCTTCGCATTGTCCGCCGGCGTTTGATAAAAGTCCTCCATCTTTCCGCCGCCGAGATGACAATACGTCCGCACATAATCCCGCACCGGCCCGCCGAAAATCTTGGAGAGCGGCATGTTGGCGACCTTGCCCACAATGTCCCACAACGCGAGGTCAATGCCTGCGATCGCCGTCGCACGCACGATGCCGTGCCCATGCCAGAAGTGCTGCCGATACATCATCTGCCAGAGGTATTCCACGCGCGTTGGATCTTGGCCGACGAGCAGCGTCGCCATGTCCTCGATCGCGCCGACCACACTGCGCGTATGCCACTCCAGCGTTGATTCGCCCCACCCGATGAGCCCTGGCTGATCCGTGACGACTTTCACAAACACCCAGTTCCTCATGCGGGCGTTGCAGACGAGCGTTTCAATTTTAGTGATCTTCATAAGCCGATTCGTTGGGCGATGGATTCGATAAGCTGCTCCAGACTTCCCGCCGCCACAACGGCGATGCTTTCTTGATAAATTCCGGTGTCGTAAAGCTCGCGCGGCGGCAGATACGACGCGCCCCAGTCCGCGGTGATGGAGGCGAGGACGATGATTTTTTCCGGAAACCGGCGGCGCAACTCGGTCTGAAGAAGGCTGTAACTCTCTCCCTGCACTCCGAGCCAGAAAGCTTCGCCAATACGCCACAGCACGACTTGCAACGGATAAGAAGCACCGGAGGGCAGTTGCTTGATCCGATGCAACATGCGGTTCCGGCGCTCCACCATTGCACGGCAGTCTGCGGCCCGCGCCTCATCGCCTGCCGCACGCGCCGCTGCTTCGCCTGCTTGAAATTGCTCCAACTCGGCCTGCGTCTCTTCAAGCGTCGGTTGCCCTGCACGGTATGGCAAAACCTCGGGCCAGCGCGTGAGCCGCCACGTTGAGAGAGCTTCCGCTTCACTCGCATCCAGCGCCTCGTGCTTCCACGCGCCCAGCGTCGCACCGGAGACAACCGGTCCTGCATAGACAAACTTCGTGCCCGCACGCGGCAGTGCCGTGAGCGTGGAAAGAGCGGCGTAGCCAAGTTCACGACCATTCCGGTCCGCAACAGCAGTGTCTCCGACAAAACCTTCACGCGGGCCGAGTTCGCCGCAGGCACCTTGGAGAAACAAACAGGGCGCTCCGGTCTCGCGCTCCACAAGTTCGCGCATGGCGCCGATGTAATCGGGGCTGATAAGCGTGTTTTCCCATGCCAGTGTCGTGGGATGACAGGCGTAGTTCACGACCGTGGCGATGATCTCGTGCGTATCATCCGACACACGCGCGACAATCAATGTATCATCCGCCGGGGCTCCGGGATGATGACCGCAGACGAACTGCTGGCGCTGAGCATCCCAAAAATCGCGCTGCGTCGCGAGACTGCAGCGTCCACGCCCATAAACAATGTTGGCGGGCTTGAGAGAACTCAAACACTGCTTTACCAATGCGCCCGCCTTCTCCCCGAGTGATTCTAAATACGACGGAATCAGATCCCCACCAGGCAGCGAGGCCCGATCCAGCGTAATCAACCCCGCGCCGTGTGTATGCGAGAACACCACCAGAATTTCCGCCGCCTTCGCACCGCTGATCGCGACGATGCCGTTTACGAATTGCTCGAGCTCTGTGCGGCCCATCACACAGTGATCGAGCGCGAGCACGATTTGTTTTTCATCACCCGTCAACGGTACAAATACCGCGACAGTGGCGCAAAGCGGACGATGCACCCCCGTTGCGCGCTCATGCTTAGCAGCCCCCCACATGCGGTGGTACATGTTTGCAGGCGGCGTGATGTCGCAGCGCGCGAGCGCGAAGCGGCAGCGGCTTTGGGGGGTGTGTTCTTGTGTTGGGGAGGGATTTTCCATGTCAGTCTTTGAGTCCAACCAATGCCTCTGTGTCGCAATGCATCATGGCTTGGCTCTGCCGCGCATCGGGTCTCGTAAGCTTTGCGTCTTCAAGCATGTTCTTGAGCTTGCGGATGCCATCGGTGCACGCCTTCACCACCTTAAATTGAAAATTACTGCAGATAAGCAACTTGCGCCAGACACCGCATCCCTGCGCGAGCATGAGCGCGTTGCAGTGTTTCCCGATGAAAACAACACACTTGCCCTGATACGGATGTCCCAGATTCGAGAGAATGATTTCCACACTGGGCCACTTCAGTGCCACCGGCTCGCTCAACTGCGGCAACGTGAGCCTTGGCGGCGTATGCGCGATGCGGGCTGGCCAGAAGTACCCCGGAAAATTCCAGGCGCGAGAGTGGAAGTCGAGGCTCATGCGGCGGCTTCGATGATACGATCAAAGAGGCGGTCGACTTCGCGGCGCGTTTCCTCGTCGAGTTTGTAGCCCACGGGTCCGCGCACGAGCGTGTTTTTGAAAATGCCCTGCCGCTGGAGCAGGTGCTTCTCCACCGCGAGAAATGCGTCAAGGCTGGTCTGCATTGAAATAAGAGCAGCAAGCGGGCCGTGAATGCGATCTGCCTTCGTAAAGTCTCCGCTCTGCAGTGCCTTCCAAAGGGGGACGAGACCCCGAATCAAATCCGCACCCGGCATGGTGCCGACGATGCCGCGCTTAAAGGAATCAACAAGCGCGATGCCGCCCGTGCCCTCAAAAACGCGGGCGCGACCTTTCGTGGCATCGCGCAAGCCACTGAGCTTCGGACCGATTGGTGAGGCTTCGGGTTTGTAGAGCACTCGCTCGGGGCCGAATGCATCGAGCAGCTTTGCCTGCATCGCCACGGGCATTGGTTCGCCCACGTAACCGCTAGCATCCTGTACGATGACCGGAATGCGGATCGCGTGAATGATGCGCGTGTAATACGCGAGAAGTTCGCTCTCGCCAATGCTGGCGGAGACGGGAGGTATCGCCATCACGGCATCAGCACCAACGCTCTCTGCATGCTTCGCATAACGTTCGGCGACCTTTGCCGATTCCGCACCAACGCTGATGACGACCACTCCCCGGTCTTTGCCAAAACGACACGCCGCCTCGGCAAGTTGTCCGCGCTCTTCGCTGTCGAGGCGCAGCGTTTCGGACACCATCGCCATCACGATGCCATCTGCACCATTGTCGTATAACCACGCGATTTCGCGTTCGAGCGTGTCGAGGTCAAGAGCTTCATCAGCATGCCACGGCGTCTGAAAGACGGGCAGCACGCCGCGGAGTTCGCGTTTGGAGGAGGTAGACATGAGCTGGGAAATGATAAGAGGGGAGCGCGAGCGCCTGAGTTGCGTCGAAAGCAGTTTTGCGTCCGATTATGGGCTGCTTTTGCTCCATTTTCGCTGGGCGTGCGAAAGGGAGAATTGCCTTTTACGGCGCGGTACATTAGGCGGATTTTCGAATGTGGGTGGACTTTCGAAGACAAAACTTAGCCTCTACTTACACTCGATGCGTCTTCTTTTATAAAGATTTTTAAGTGCTGTTCAGTCGAAGTTTTCCTTTTCCCAAGGGGGGTGCTGATCTCTCAGGAGCCTCCCGCAAGCTTTTTGTTTCAGGCAGCGCGCCCGGCGATGCTTCACACGCAGCCACGCGCGGACTTGCCGCAATGATGATTAAACTGCTAACTGCAATTACTTTATACGCTGCCATTGCTTGAAAAACACTTGTCCAAAAAATGACCGGAATCCTGTCTTTCTGCGGACGGTTGCGTTCCGGGCCATTCCTAACTTCCGCTTCATTCTCGTCCTGAGGGTTGCGTCAACAGCAATTCCGCGGGCCCCTTTGTGGCTGGCGATGCTCGGGAGCTGGAGGCACGTGCGGTTTTCCCGTCTCGACAACTGCATGTCGTTCGTCGAAGATATCTGTGCCTAACAGCGTTAGACACCCCCTAGCCATGCAAAGCAGACCCAGTTTTCGCGGCGGCATTGCAGCAACCCTGCTGGCGCTGCCGCTTTTCGCCCAAGCCCAATCCCTGCCGGAGCGGATCGATTTTTACGTCGAAGCCAAAGCGCTTGCGGCGGGGCAGCCTTTGTCGCCAGCGACGGGGGACGAAGAGTTCTTGCGGAGGGTCTGTCTGGATTTTGCCGGAACCCTTCCAAGCTCGGAGGCCCTGGCGGCTTTTGTGCGCGACCCGTCCCCAGACAAGCGCGCAAAGGCACTTGAACGGCTGTTTGAAGCGCCCGCGTTTTCCGAGCGCATGGCCGAGGCGTTTAATGTGATGCTCATGGAACGCAACGGCGAAAACGAGCGCTGGAGGAGCTATCTGGCGGAGGCGTTTCGCGCGGGCAAGCCTTGGGATGTGATGGCCCGCGAAATCATCAATCCTGATTTTAAGGAGGAAGCCCTTCGGGGTGCGGGATTTTTCATCACGCGCCGCCTCGAAAAAGTGGGGCAGCAGGAAACGGATTACCCGGGGCTCACGCGTGACACCGGCCGTTTTTTCATGGGGGTGGACCTGCAATGCTGCCAGTGCCACAAGCACCTGACGGTGGGTGACTACAAACAGGTGGATTTCAACGGGCTTTTCGTGGCTTTTCAAAACGCCAAACTGCAGGAGGTTTCTGGAGAAAAGAAGGGGGCCTCGCTGGCGGAGGGTTTGCTGGCGAAAAAATACGAGTTTGTCTCCGTACTCAGCGGCACAAAGGGGGAAACCGGTCCCCGGGTGCCTTTCGGTGTGGAGGTGCCTATTCCACCCCTTGCCAAGGAAGAGCAATGGCTTGAAGCACCCGACCCAAAGAAGAAAATACCAGGGGTGCCCAGGTTCAGCCCTCTTAAGGAACTAGCCGAGAGGCTTGCTTGCGCGGAAAATCCTTATTTTGCACGGAATTTGGCCAACAGGCTGTGGTTCTTAGTCATGGGGCGCGGGCTGGTGGAACCGCTTGATCTCATCCACAGCGAGAACCCGCCTTCCCATCCCGAACTTTTGGATCTGCTTGCGGCGGCGATTGTCGAGCACAAGTTCAACATCAAGTCGATTTTAAGGGAACTGGTACACACCCGCACTTATCAGCGCAGCAGCCTCCTTCCCGAAGGAGCCAAGGAGACGCCAGAGGCGCTCTTTGCCTGCGCCGCGGAACGCCCCCTTTCGGCGGAACAGTTGATGCGGTCGTTTCTTGCAGCCACAGGTGAATCCGAGAGGGTGGTGGAGAGCAAGGGATGGGAGGGCGTGGACGGAGCCAAATACGGGAAAAAGGATTTTGAAAAGGTCTTCGCCGCGGCATTTGCCAACGCCGCAAAGGAGCCTGAGTTGAGCGTCAATCCCACACTGAAAGCCGCTCTGTTTTTGCGGAACAACGAACTGGTTCTCTGGTCGCTCAAGCGCCGGCCTGGCAATCTCATAGACCGGTTGTGCGCGCTTGAGGACGCGGGCCCGATCGCGGAGGCGCTTTATGGGAGCGTCCTGTCCCGGCAGCCGACTCCCGAGGAAAAAGCCGAGACGGCCGCGTTTCTCGCCAAGCACGAGACTTCGCGAGAGAAGGCTCTCGGCCGGTACGCATGGGCGCTGCTCTCGTCCATCGAGTTTTTCACAAACCATTGAGAATTTCCCCCCAAGCCCCCTCCCCCTTTCCTTTTTATGAACACACTTTGCAAACCCTGGGAACACGAGGTGTCGCGCCGGCAGTTTTTGGGAACTGCAGCAGGGGCGCTGGCCTGCGGGGCGCTGGGAGGTCTGGCCAGCGCCCATGCAGGCGAGGCGATGCGCGGGAAGGAGAAGCAGGTTTTGTTTGTGTGGCTCGACGGAGGCATGAGCCAGTTGGAAAGTTGGGATCCAAAGCCGGACACGCAATTTGGAGGGCCGTTTCGCGCGATCCCCACAAGCATTCCCGGGGTGCACATCAGTGAGCTTATGCCCAGATGCGCCAAGCAAATGCATCGACTCTCCGTGGTGCGCAGTTTGTGCACCAAGGACAACTCGCACTCGGCGGGCGTCGCGCGCATCCAGAGGGGAGACCCGAAGAACCGTGGGGTTGTGTATCCGTTTTTCGGCTCGGCTGTGGCGAAACTCATGGGGCCCACGCAGAGCAAGCTGCCTCCCTATGTCTGGATCAAGCCGGGCTCTGGCGGCTTCATCACGGAGGATGCGGGGTTTCTCGGGCCAAAATATGGTTCGCTCGCCTTTGGGGACGGCAAACCGCCCGAAGACCTGCTGCGACACGCCTCTCTTTCACACGAAGAGGATGAAGAGCGCAATGAGTTGCGCGAAATGCTCAACCGCCGTTACGCGAAGCGACACAGGCCGGCTTTCACCGAGGCAAGCAGCTATGTCTTCGATACTGCCCGGGAGTTGATGGCGAGAGCCGACATTTTTGACACTAGCAAACTCCCCGCGCGGGAAGTGGAACGCTATGGGCGCACCCAAATCGGCCAACACATGCTGGTCGCCCGCAACATGCTTGAGGCCGGGGTGCGCTTTGTGAAGGTGAACAGCTACGGCTGGGATACGCACGGAGACCATTTCAATGGGCATGTATCGCTTGTGCGGAAATTTGACAGGGCCTTTGCAGCCATCATTGAGGATCTGGCGGCGAGCGGATTGCTCGAACACACCCTGGTGGTTGCCATGAGCGAGTTCGGGCGCACTCCTCGCATCAACGGGCATATCGGCCGGGACCACTGGCCGGAAGCCTGGAGCGTCGCCATGGCGGGCACCGGCTTGAAGCCGGGGTCCTTGGTGGGCGCAACCAATGACAAGGGAACCTTCGTCAAAGACAGCGGCCACGACATAGGCGCCCTGTTTCACACCTGGTTTAGCGCTTTGGGCATCAATTCCGAAAAGGTGGAGTACAACAACCACGGCCAACCCCTCCCAGTGGCACACGATGAAATGACCCCGATCAAGGAGATACTGGCATGAGCGCTGAACCCAAAGAACTCAAAGACATCGTCTCGGACCACCAACTCTTCTGCGCCCGCTTCAGCCCCGACGGTGAAACTCTTTTCGCCGGCTCCATGGACGGCGGAGTCCGACGGTGGGCCGTGGCGGACAAAACGAGGAAGGCTCCCGCGGAAACCCCTCCGCAGCCCCCTGCCGAGCCTTCTGCGGAGCCGGCTAAAAAAACTGCGCCCTCCCAGAAACAGACGGCAGCCAAGCCTGTTTCTCCCTGGGAATTCCAGCCGCTTCCCCCTTTTGAAGGGTTTAAAGGCTGGGTACAGACCCTTGCGCTGCATCCCTCGCAAAACAGAATTTTTGCCGCCGACAGCTGGGGTAAACTGGCGGCTGCGGAGTACTCCAAGGAGGAGGTGAAGAAGGTTTGGGAGAACCCAGGGGCCCACGACGGCTGGATACGCCGGCTGGCCGTTTCCGGAGACGGCGCGCTCCTGGCAACCTGCGGTTTTGACGGGTTTGTGCGGGTTTGGAACAGTCTGGACGGCAGCCAGATTTCCGCATTCGATGCCGGGGCGGATGTGTTCGCCGTCACCTTCACTCCGGAGGGCTCCCAACTCGTTTTCGGAGACATGTTCGGGAAAATTGCGCTGCTTGATTTCAAAGCGGCCAGAATCGTCCGCAGTTTTGACGGCGCTGTCCTCTACAAACTGGACCGGCTTCAGGATATCGCCGGGTTGCGAGCCCTCGCCTTTTCCAAGGACGGCAAAAAACTGGTTGCCGCTGGAATTCTTCCCAAGAATGGCGCCACAGTTCAAGGAACCCCTCTCCTGCTTTACTTCGACTATGAGTCCGGAAAGTTGGAGCAACAGTTCACCCATGGCGAGCCCAAGGACGGCTACATTGAGGACATTGCAGTGACTTCAGGCGGCGAGGTGCTGGCCGTGACTTCGGGCACTCCGGGCAGCGGCTTGTTCTTTTTTCACACGCCCGGAGAAAAGAGCCCCTCCTATGTTTCCAACAAACTGGCAAACTGTCTCTCCGTGGCCCTGCATCCTGAAGGCAGAAGGTTTGTGGTCACATCCACCAACAAAGCCAGCAACGGAAACGGGCGGCGGTTGAGCAAAGAGGGTGAATACCCCGGAAACAATTCTCCCGTGCACTTGTTTGAAATTCCAACCTAGCCTGAGCTTCCCTCCGCTTCACGCATGCTGTAAGACACGCTCCTCCGCCTGCCGCCCCACATGCTGATCCTGCGTTTCCTACTGCTCTTTCTTGCGCTGCCGCCTCTGTTTGTGGCTGCGGCAGGCCCCGCGCTCGCTCCAGCCACAGTGCATTTCAACCGCGAGATCCGGCCTATTCTCGCCGAAAACTGTTTCGCCTGCCACGGCTTCGATCCCAAACATCGCGAAGCCGGACTCCGCCTGGATACCTTCGAAGGCGCCACCCATAACAATGATGGCACGCGCGCCATCATCCCCGGCGACCCAGCCAACTCAGAGCTCATCAAGCGCCTCCTAACCTCGGACAAGGACGAGGTCATGCCCCCGCCAAAGGCCCACAAGGCGCCACTCACTCCCACCCAATTAGACACCCTCAAACGCTGGATCCAACAAGGGGCGCCCTATGAGCCGCACTGGGCTTTCGTCCCACCAGTCCGTCCTGCGGTGCCTGCTGGAGAACCCGCGTCTCCGATTGATGCCTTCATCCGCAACGAACTCAAACGCCTCGACATTTCCCCCTCCCAGCCAGCCAGTGCAGCCACCCTCATCCGGCGGCTCAGCCTGGACCTGACCGGGTTGCCTCCTTCACCAGCAGAGGTGGAAACTTTTGAAAAGGAATCCGGCGCCAATAGCGAGACCGCGTATGCCCGCCTGCTCGACTCGCTGCTTGCGAGTCCGCACTACGGAGAGCGCTGGGGGCGCTGGTGGCTTGACCAGGCGCGTTACGCAGACAGCAACGGCTATTCCATCGACGCACCGCGTCAAATTTGGAAGTTCCGCGACTGGGTCATCGAGGCTTTGAACGCGGACATGCCCTTCGACCAATTCACCGTGGAGCAGATCGCGGGAGATCTCCTGCCGAAAGCCACTGATAACCAGCTTATTGCCACAGGCTTCCACCGGAACACACAAATCAACCAGGAGGGAGGCATCGACCTTGAGCAGTTCCGCATCGACAGTGTTTTTGACCGGGTTGCCACCACCGGAACAGTCTGGCTCGGACTCTCCGTGGGCTGCGCCCAGTGTCACGACCACAAGTTCGATCCCATCGAACAAAAGGAGTACTACCGGCTCTTTGCCTTTCTCAACAACCAGGAGGAACCCAACCTGAAGGTTTTCGACCCGAGGGTTGATGTCAAGGCACTCACCGCCGAATTCAACGACCTGGAAAAGAAACTCAAGGCCCTCGTCGGCGAGCGCTACTCCGAAGTGCACAAGTGGGAGGCAGAAATGTCCGCGGCCTTCCGCAAAACGCTTGTCGCAACCGTGAAAAAGACGCTCGAGACACCCGTCGAAAAACGCTCACTCGAACAAAACATCGGGCTCTTTTCCATCTTCGCAAATCCCAGCGATCCGTTGCGCATCCTCGCGGACAGGCGCAAAGAGTTGGACACGCTACTCAACCAGGGCGTCACCACGCTGGTACTCAAAGAACTGGCGAAGCCGCGCAAAACAACGGTCTTCATCAAAGGCGATTTTACCAGACCAGCCGATGAAGTGACGCCGGGGGTGCCGTCGGTGCTGCATCCTTTGGAGGCTGGCGCGGAAGCCCCCAACCGGCTCGATCTTGCCCGATGGCTCGTGAGTAAAAAGAGTCCCCTGACCGCCCGGGTCATTGTCAACCGCATCTGGCAGCAATACTTCGGCAAGGGGATCGTGGAGACTGAAAACGATTTCGGGCTTCAAGGCGCGCTCCCTTCACATCCCGAACTTCTGGACTGGCTGGCGGTCGAGTTCATGGAGAAAGGCTGGAGCCTCAAGGAACTGCATCGCACCATCGCGCGCTCGGCCACCTACCGCCAAAGTTCCGTCAACCGCCCGGACCTGCGCGAAAAGGATCCGAACAATGTCCTTCTAGGCCGGCAACAGCGTTTACGCCTGGACGCCGAAGTCATACGGGATGTGGCACTCCAGGCCAGCGGCTTGTTTTCCCCGAAAGTGGGCGGACCTTCGGTGTTTCCTCCGATTCCCGAGGGGGTGATGGGACTGGGACAGGTCAAGCGCGCGTGGACCGCAAGCAAAGGCGAGGACAGATACCGCCGCGGTCTTTACACCTTTGTGTACCGGGCCTCGCCCCCGCCCGAATTAACGGTCTTTGACGCACCGGAGGGGTTTAACTCATGCACCCGCCGGATTCGAAGCAACACGCCCCTGCAGGCACTCACATTGATGAATGACCCGGGGTTTTTCGAGTTCGCCGCAGCCCTCGAAAAACTCATCAAGACGCATGGTTTGGAGCACGTTTTCAAGCGGTGCACCGCGCGCGTGCCTCGCGCCGACGAAGTGGACGTCTTGCAACGCCTCGACACCCTCACCCAGGCAAGGCTCCTCTTGAATCTGGACGAAACCATCACCCGTGAATGATTTCCATGAATCTGCGTGACCTCAACCGACGCCACTTTTTCAGCCGTTGCTCCATCGGACTGGGATCCGTCGCGTTGGGTTCGTTGCTGAGTGAACAGGGCATCGCCGTCCCGGACCTCGCCTTGAAGAACCCGCTGGAACCGAAAAAGACGCATTTTCCTGCAAAAGCTAAGAGCGTTATTTATCTGTTCATGGCGGGCGGCCCCTCGCAACTGGATTTGTTTGAGCACAAGCCCCGGCTCAACGCGCTCAACGGACAGCCGATTCCCGAAAGTTACACGGCGGGAAAACGGTTTGCCTTCATGAACAGCAGCCACCGCTCTAATCTGCTGGGAACCCGCTTCAACTTTCAGCGCCATGGGAATTCGGGCGCCTGGGTCAGCGACCTGCTTCCCCACACCGCTTCGATGGTGGACGAGCTCACCATCGTGACCACCTGCAAGACGGACCTTTTCAACCACGCGCCCGCCAAACTCTACATGAACGCGGGAAGCGGCTTGTTTGGCCGCCCCAGCATGGGTTCCTGGATCACCTACGGCCTTGGCAGCGAGTGCAGCGACCTGCCGGGTTTTGTCGTGCTCCAAAGCGGACCCCGTGGACCGAGAGGCGGCGCCGTTCTTTGGGGCAGTGGTGTGCTGCCCACCACGTATCAGGGGGTCCCGCTCAGGAACACGGGCGATCCCATTGTCAATCTCTCCACCCCCGAGGGCATCGAGAAGGCCCAGCAGCAGGCGCTGGTCCAGTCCGTGCGTGCACTCAACCTCAAACGCCTAGTGGAAACAGGCGACGAGGAAATCGCCACCCGCATCAACGCGTACGAGATGGCCTACCGGATGCAGACAAGCGCCCCTGAATTGATGGACCTCAAGGGCGAATCCCAGGCAACCCTCGATTTATATGGAATCAAGGACACGCGCGAAACCACTTTTGCGCGCAATTGCCTTCTGGCGCGCCGCCTCGTGGAGCGGGGCGTTCGCTTCGTGCAACTTTACGATACCAATTGGGACCATCATGGCGGCGTCTCAGAAAACCTCGAAAAGCATCTTCCAGAAAAGAGCCGGGATATCGACAGGTCCTCCACGGCGCTGGTGCGCGACTTGCAGCAGCGCGGCCTGCTCGATGACACCATTGTGATTTGGGGCGGTGAATTCGGACGCACCCCCATGGGCGAGGTGCGCGAGTCCACCGGCCGTAACCATCATATCGATGCCTTTACCATGTGGTTTGCGGGCGGCGGCTTTAAAAAAGGCATGGTCTATGGGCAGACGGATGAATTTGGCTTTGGCGCCGTTGAAAATCCCGTCCACGTCCACGACGTCCACGCGACCATTCTGCACCAGCTGGGTTTGGACCACAGCCGCCTCAGCGTGCGCTCTCAGGGACTTGATTTCCGCCTGACCGGGGTTGACCCGTCCAAGGTACTCAACGACATCCTCGCCTGAGGTTCGCCATGCGCGCGCGCTTTCGGCGCGGCATCCCCACGGTATGGTTCCGATTCCGGGGCGAACGGGCGATCCTCCCGCTTCCCCGTTTTCGAGAAGCGCGCGCTGTGTAGCCGCGGGGCGCGCTGAATTTTCAGGGACTGCTGCTGGTTAATAGAGTAGGGAGACGAGGATGGTTTGCGGCCACACCCACTCCTTGTCCTCCTCTCTCCCTCATCGAACCGGACGGGCGGATTTCCCGCATCCGGCTCTCGGAGGCTGTTCTCCGGTTTGCTTCATTTGCATTGCCGTGTGGCGCTCGTG
>CANJPY010000114.1 GCA_947476255.1 Chthoniobacteraceae bacterium
CCTCCAATCCCATCTTGAGGGCTAAAAGCCTCTCACGCCTCCATCCAGCGGGTTCATTTGTGAGCAAGCGAAGGACTTCCTCCGCCTCTCCGTGCACATCCAGTTTGCTTCGTGGTCTTCCCATCCATCGAGTCTGAGGGTTCCCTTAACTTTTTGCAACTCTAACCATATATTTGGTATGACAACCGGTGGTGTCGCTACGCTCAACCACTGGCAAATGGCTGTGATGCCTCCGGCATGTGATCCCTCATTGCCGTTTCTAGGGTTAGGAGAGCCCGCCACTGCGTGCGAAAATCCGGGGTCATAGATTCCTTATCGGGGGGAGGCAACAGCTTGGAGAGCAGCCAGTGGCTGCGATTTTCCAAAAGAAGGAAGGTAGGAAGGAGGGTGTTTGCGTCTATATGGCCGAGATCTTCAAGGCGATGATAATCGCAAGCTCATCCCAATCAGGCGTCTCCCTACTCTATTCACCCCTTTGGGCTAGTGAGCGTGACGGATGTCGCTTGGAGGCGTTCCAGAAAGGAATGCGAGAGCTTTGTCGTAACTGCAGCGGTCCAAATAGTGTTTGAGCTGCGGGTGCACCGGCGCGGGGAGTTGGGCCGCAAACGTCACGATACGCTCTGAAACTTGCATAAGCGCCCGCAAATGCCCTTCGGCGTCGCGTTCATACCAACCTCGATCTGCAATCACGGAAACGCGCTCTTGAAGCGCGCCTATGAGGAGTGTTTCGGGAGCGTGGCTTTTTGGGAGCGCGCCGCTTTGTGGTGCAGTTTCAGGCTCAGGCGCAGCCCCATCACCTTTAGGGGAGACGGCTGCAGACTGCGGGTTCGGGGGGATATCGAAAAAGCTCAAGGGGTATGATTTAAGGAGGCTGCGATGGCTGCCGCCTCCGCGCGCAACTGGCGTTCTGCTTCACGCCAGTCGCAGGAATGGTCTCCGGATATCCCTTGGTTCTGGCGGTTTTCAGCTAGAAAATAGGCGCGTACAGCGATCATTTCATGGCTCACTTCGGTGAGGATCTGGATCTCCGAGGAATCAACGTGAGCTACGAAGCTTGGGTGGGCGTGGGTACCGTTGGTGGAGTGTATCGCGTCGGCGGGAGTGCGTTTACGCGGCGTCTTCGGCGGCGCAGCATTTTTTGCGGGAGCCGCTGCCCTGACAGGTTTGTCTGCTTTCGGCGCTTTCGGCGCTTTCGGCGCTGGAGCAACCGCTTTCGGCTCTTTGGCGGCGGCTGCTTTCGGCTCTTTGGTGGCGGCCTTTTTTACCTTGGGTTTGGATTCAGCAGTTTGCTGTGCTTGGTTCGGCATAACGACGGGCGCTTTGAGGTTTTTGTTGACCTGAGGGCTGCGTGGGGCGAACGGGGATAAAGTACGCCAAAAATTGCGCATCGTCCATGGAAAGTCTTACAGGGTGCCAAAACTTTGCCTCAGCCCCGTCGGTTTGTTTCGTCATTTACTTCGACGGTGGAGCAGCTCCAAGCAGAACGCCATTGCCTCCTCCTCCGACTGAGGCCGCAGGCCATGTTCCTTTTTGAACCACGTCTCCTGCCTGCGAGCATACTGACGGGTTGCAAAGATGATGTTTTCCAGAGCCTTGTCTTTGGAAACGGTCCCATTGAGAAAATCACGGACATCCTTCACTCCAATGGCTTGTTGTGCATTCAGGCCAAGCCTGGGAAGCGCGTTCCGGACTTCTTCCTCCACGCCGTTTTCAAAAAGCCGGCCAGCACGCGTCTCGATGTTCCGGTGCAGAACCTCGCGCGGCAGACTCAGCCACATTCCCACAACGGGCCGTTCGGCAGACGTTTGTTCGCGGAAACTTGTGAATGGGCGCCCTGTGAGAAGACACACTTCCAAGGCGCGTATCACCCGGCGCGGATTTTGAAGATCCACGAGGTGCGCGGCCTCCGGATCTACCAAAACGAGCTCGTGGCGCAACTCGTCCATGGGGCGTGCTTCAAGGGTGGAACGCAACGCGGCGTCCGGTCCCGGCAATCCGGCGGTAAGACCGTAAAGCACCGCCCGGATGTACAGACCGGTGCCTCCCACCAACATGGGCACGAGGCCGGCCTTCCTGCTGTTGCTGATCCGTTCCCGCGCGATGTTGAGGTAACGCGCGGCATCAAAGAGTTCATCGGGTTCAAATTCACCGACAAGCTGGTGCGGAGCCAATGCGAGTTCTTTGGGTGTGGGTTGGGCAGTGAGCAGCGGCAACCCCCGGTACAGTTGGAACGCGTCGGCGTTGATAATTTCACCGCCGATGGTTTGCGCCAGGCGGATCGCCAGCGCAGATTTCCCGGAGGCCGTGGGTCCCCCAATCACGATGGCGGGAGAGGTTTCTTCCGAAGGCATACGATGACCGGCCTCCTGCTTAACCCAAACCAAGCCTGCGAACGGTCAGCAGAACCCAAAGCACGATCACCGCCACGACAATGATTCCGCCAAAAATGAGGAGTGGCATCACCGAAGGGGAACGTTCCTGCGCGGCAACGGAGTCTTCCGAGAGGGGCGGGACGGGGGAGTTTTTGATGTACTGGTATTCTTTGGTGTGCAGGGCGTTGTGTCCCTCCATGGAGCGCGTCTCCATGGAGACGTCGACACCGAGGTGTTTTCCGTACATGGCCAAAAAGCCGCGGCAATAGGCCATGCTCGGAAACGAAGAATAATCATCGGTTTCCAGAGCCGCGAGTTTGTCCGGCCGGATGCGTGTGGATTGGGCGACATCCTCAATCGTCAGGCCTCGCTCGAGGCGCGCCTTGCGAAGTTTTGATCCTATACTTTCAGCCATGAGATTGGAGGGTGGGCCGGAGATTCTTCCGAGGGGTATTCAAGCGTTTCGCCTGAACACCATTGCTAGGAACTCAAATGGTGTCGGTATCTACCAGAATTTCACGGGGTTTGATGCCTTCTCCGGGGCCCACGTAGCCGCGGGTCTCGAGGATATCCAGAATGCGCGCGGCCCGCGTGTAGCCCAAACGCAGGCGTCTTTGGAACAGGGAGGTGCTTGCCTTTTTCTCCTGCCGGATGACTTCGAGGCACTTTTCCACCAATTCTTCATCCTCGTCGCTGACTTCCTCGCCGCCTTCTTCACCTTCGGATTCGAGGCGCTTGTGGATGGAGTTTTCAAAGACGGGCGCGCTCTGCGCGGCGGCAAAATCCACGAGCCGCCGCACTTCATCGTCGGTGACAAGGACGCCTTGGGCGCGCAGCATTCTGGAGGTGCCGGGCGGGCGGTAGAGCATGTCGCCTTGACCGAGGAGTTTTTCAGCGCCGTTTTCGTCCAAAATAACGCGTGAATCCAGTGCCGAGGCCACCTGGAAAGCGACGCGGCAGGGGACGTTGGCCTTGATGACACCAGTGATGACATCGGCCCGGGGCGTTTGGGTTGCGATGATCATGTGGATCCCCGCAGCACGCGCCTTCTGGGTGATTCGAGCGATGGCGCTTTCGACGTCGGCGGGTGCGGTTTGCATCAGGTCTGCAAGTTCGTCCACGATGATCACAATGAAGGGCATCTGGTCCGGGATCGGGGGTTCCTTGTCGCGGGGAACCTTGATGGTGGTCATCTTGGTGATGCGTTCTTCGGAAGAGATCGTCTCGGCGGGTGGAGTGGGTTCTTCCTCGGCTGCAGCGGCTTGAGACTCCAGATCTGCGGGGCCGGGGACGTGCTCCGAATGCTCCAAACGGGTCAACGGCTCCTGGGGCCCCGGAGAAACCAGGTTTTCGGACTGTTCCGTGTGCTCTGGATGTTCTGAATGTTCCGGAGGTCCGGGAGGTTCGAGAATGGCCCCTGGTCCGGTGGGTTCTGCGGCAGGAGCTTGGAGTTCGACGGTCGGTTTGCCGGCGGCATCGAAGAGTTCGGGTTGGAGTTTTTCGCGTTCCGCGTCGAGTTCCTTTTGCGACTTGGGTTTGGGACGGGCGTTGAAGGACGCGATGTTGCGGACGTTGGTTCTGGCGAAAATGGCGTAGCGTTTTTCCATCTCATCCACAGCCCAGCGCAGGGCGAGGAGCACCTTTTTTGGGTCTGTCACAACGGGAACGACAAGATGGGGAAGCGCGTTGTACATCTGCATTTCGACCACCTTGGGGTCGATCATGATGAAGCGCATTTCCTGCGGCGTGAACTTGTAGAGGATGGAGGCGATGATGGCGTTGATACAGACGCTTTTACCTGAGCCGGTGGTGCCCGCAACCAGGCCGTGGGGCATTCCTGCGAGATCGCCGATGATCGCTTTTCCGTAAACATCCTTGCCCAGTGCGATGGGGATTCTTGCCTTGCTGGAGGAGAAGTCGTCGCTTTCGAAGAGTTCCCGGAGGGTGACCTTCTGCTTCTTGGAATTGGCGATTTCGATCCCAACGGTGTCCTTGCCCGGAATGGGGGCCAGGATGTTGATGCGTTCGGCGCGTGTGGCGCGTGCGATGTCCCGCTCGAGGGCGAGAATGCGATCGACCCGCACGCCTTTGGCGGGGTAGACCTCGTAACGTGTGATGGTGGGGCCGCGCGTGATGTCGCCTGCGGTCACTTCGATGCCAAATTGGAGCAGGGTGTCGATGACCACATCCTGGAGAGCGCGGAGTTCTTCGGGATCCGCGGCTTCGCGGCTGGCAAGATCCACGGGGTCGAGCAGGTCGATGGATGGCAGTTGGTAACCATCGCAATCGAGGGAGGCCAGCATGGAGTGGTCTTTTTCTTTGCGTGCTTCCCTGAGGCGCGCTGCGGGGGGGGCGGTGCCGTCGATGATTTTTGGCGCGGGCCGGGGCGGCTCTTGAGAGGCGGCGGGCGAGGTAACGGGGACGGGTGTTTTTTCGGGCTCTGGAAGAGGCCCTGAAAGCGGCTCTTCAATGCCGACGGCATCGGCATCGGCATCGGCATCGGCATCGGCATCGGCTGCGGGGGCGCTTGCGGGAGAGGGAGAGGGAGAGGGAGAGGGAGAGGCTGTGGCGCGTGCGGGTTTGAGAGAAATCTCGGAGAGGGGTTCCTCTTCAGCGGCTGGCCGGGCTGGGGCTTCTGGTTTTGGAGCCTGGGAGCGAGGTTTTCTACGTTCGTTGGGGGGCGCAGGCACCGGTTCGAGGTTGTGGGAACGAACCGCGCGATCGGCGGACATTTCCAGTTCAGCCAGTCTGAGCGCGCGTGCTTCGGCGCGAGCTGCGCGCCACTGGATAAACGCATCCTTGGCCTTGGCGGGCACCTGGCAGACAACTTCAAGAACCTCAAGGGGCTGGATGCCGGTCATGTAAAGAAGACTCACAGCATAGAGCAGCACCAGAATCAGGGTGGCGCCGACGAGCCCGAGCCATTCCCGGAGGATTTTTTCTCCCAGGAACAGGCCCAGCCATCCCCCTTCTCCCGGGAGATTCAGGCGACGGGCATCGAGGAGTGGGAGGCTGAAAAGTTGCGCGAGACAGGCTCCTGAGATGACGAAAGCGATGCTCCAAAGCGCGCGGCGTCCGACACGTGTGCCTGGGAGGATGAGTTTGGCAGAGCCATAGCCGAGGAGCAATGCGCACATCAGGTAGGCGGCACTGCCAAGCAGGAAATACGCTGCCATTGCAATAATGGCGCCAAACGAGCCAAGGAAGTTAAGGGTGTGCTCCTGTGCTTGAGCGGGTTGAGGGCCGTGAAAGGGCAGCCAGCTGGGAAGGTCCTGGGGGGTGTAGGAAATCAGCGAAAGAAACACAAGCAGGCCGCAAGCAAGCAGAACAAGCCCCTTGAATTCGTGGGAAGCGGGGTGATTCGGGAGCTCTTCAGTCTGGATTTCAGGTGTTTCCTTAAGGCGTGCCATGAGATGGAAATCTAGGGGAACGGAAAGAGTGAGGAAATGAAGGCTTTGTCTCCTTACTCGGGGAGGTTCAGGCGCGGCGCATCACCCCACAAATGTTCGAGAGCGTAATGCGAGCGCTTGGATTCGTGGAAAATGTGGACAATGACGTCCCCGAAGTCCGCGACAATCCACTGGCTGAAGGGAAGGCCGTCGACGCGCACGGCCCTGACGCCATGGTCTTTGCGCAGAACTTCTTGAATCTCTTCCACAATGGCTTTGAGCTGCGGCTCGGAATTGCCCGAGCAAATGACGTAAAATTCCGTGAATGTTGAAATTCCGCGTAAATCCAAAGCGACAAGCGCCTCTGCTTTTTTGTTTTTTGCGGCTTCACTAATAAGGCGGGCCAGATTTTCGCTGGAAGGGCGAGTTTCAGGGCTTGTGGGGCTGGTAGATAGCATGGGCGTAGATAAAGGCTCGGACAGACTCTGGTACAAGGTATCGGATAGAAAGCCCTGCCGCAATGCGTTGTCGGATTTCCGTTGAAGAGATGTCGACCCGGCGGCTCAAATGGAGGGCTGTGGCGGTGGCAGAAGGGCTGGTTTCCTCTGTAGAGCGCCCGAAGCACACAAATTCAACCAGCTGCTTGAGGCGTTCAATTTTATGCCAAGTGTGCAGTTTCGGGAGGTTGTCCTCGCCCAATAACAAGAAAAGACGCGCCTGCGGCCACCTTTCTTGCAGTGCCTCTGCGGTGTCAACCGTGTAACTGGGGCCCTCCCGGTGGAGTTCGAGGGGCTCCACGCCGAGCCGTTCCTCCCCTGCGATGGCGGCCTGCAGCATCCGCAAACGTTTGGAGCCGTCCGCTTTTGGGGCAGACTGGAGCTTGTGCGGATTGATGCCGGCAGGGATAAAAAGAAGGCGGTCCAGCTGAAGCTGCTCCAAGGCATCCTGGGCGAGCAAAAGGTGGCCGTGGTGTACGGGGTCAAAACTACCGCCAAAGAGAGCAATACGCATGAGGTGGTGGGCTGAGGGCTGGCGCTCCAAAGCCGGTGTGGGTGGGGTGTGAGGTGATCTGTTGCGCGCCGTTTTTGCAGCTTCAACTCGAAGCATCGCTTCCTTTTAACCTTTTGGGATTCTGGTGTTCCTCGTGGTGTACGCTGGTGTGTACTTTGGGCGAATCCGTGGATTTTACCAACGGCGCCTCGAGAGGGCCCGGTTGGGACTGTCTTCTAGTAAAAGAGATACGACTTCCGCTCGTCCCGGAATTTCTCAACCCCCGGCTTCCAATTCTGGGCAATCGTTTGCACCGAAACACCCCGGCGCAGTTGATCTCGGATCGTGTTGCTTCCGTATACTTTCCAGAAGATGTCCAGCTTGTCCGGCGGCGATTTTGTGAACAGATCGGGCTTGGCGGCGCGGTTGGTTTCAGCCAGCAGCGCCAGTGCTAGAACGCACAAATCGCCCTTGCCCTTGGGATCAATCGAAAGCCGGCAGCCGCAGAATCCATCGCCCGAATAGGGGCGAACCTGCACACCATCCAGTTTCAAGTTTCGGATGGTGTTGCTGAAGGCTTCTGGGTTGATGCCCTTGCCCGCGCAAATTTCAAACGGCGTCGGCCCGCCAACCCCAGTCTCCAATCCCGCCAGAGACCCTGCAATTCCTGTGGCAACGTAGTAGGCTGGAGAATCGGGGCGCGGGATATTGGGCGACGTTTTGATCCAAGGCAGCCCTGTATCCGCCCAAACCATGGAGCGGTCCCAACCCTGCATTTTCACCACCGTTAATTTGCACTGCGCCGCCATCCATTTCCGCTCGTTGAGCATGCGGGCCAGTTCGCCGCAGGTCATCCCGTGGACATAGGGAACGGGCAATTGGCCCACAAACGAAATCCACTGCGGTTCCACGGGCGGACCTTCCACGCGCATGCCCCCCAGCGGGTTGGGCCGGTCGAGCACCATGAACTCGATGCCACACTCTCCAGCCGCCTCCATGCAGCGCGCCATCGTCGACACATAAGTGTACGAGCGCACGCCGATATCCTGCATGTCATAGACCAGCACATCGATGCCCTTGAGCATCTCCGGGGTGGGCTTCCGCGTGGGGCCGTAAAGGGAGTGCGCCAGCACCCCGGTTAGCGGGTCCTTGCGATTCGCCACGTATTTGCCCGCGAGTTCCTTGCCATCCAAGCCGTGTTCCGGGGTGAAAAGCGCGGCGAGCTTTACTCCGGAAGCCTTGGCGAGAATTTCCCGTGTTTTGCGGCCCGCGGAATTAACCCCCGTTTGGTTCGTAATCAACCCGACCCGTTTGCCTTTGAGAGAGTCAAACCCACGGCTTTCGAGGCGGTCGATTCCGAGCTCCATGGCCGCCCCACTATGCGGAAAAAGGACAAGGCTTAAAAGCAAGGGAAGGCCATGAAGAAGCAGGCCGGGCCGGAGGACCTTCCTCAAAAGGCCTGAAATAAAGGACTTCAATGAGGACTTCAATGAGGACTTCAATGAGGACTTCAGAGGCGGCTTTAAAGAGGGTTTCATAGGCTTCAGCGAGTTTGCGTGTAAAAAGTGAACGGTTTTTGAAACACTTTACCACCAAACCACGGCAAATGCGAATTCCCCCCCTTTGGTTTTGAGCTTGCTCGCCGGCAGAGCTTATTTGGCGGCCGCTTTGCAGCTTATTTGGCGGCCGCTTTGCCGGTGCTGCCTTTGCTCAGCTCCACAAAATCTCCGAGGATGTTCAACCCCTCTGCCTTTACAGGGTCATAGCGGATCGGAGGCGCCTTGTAGACCGTTTCCTCCCCGTTTTCGTTCAGCGGTTCCTTGGGTTGCTCCTCCTCGGGTTCTCCCTCTTTGGGGGTTTTGGGTTCCACAAACGTCACCGGCAGCAGTTCAGGCTTCGCCACGTTGTCCAGAGTAATCCGGAAGGCCTTGGGCTCGGCTCCTTTCACGCGGGCGGTGCGTTCCTCCTCGCGCTTCTTGTTGCGTGCCTTGTCTTTCTCGATCTCCTCTTTGCGGATCTTTTCGTTCGTGGAGAGTTTGTTCTCGTCCACATACTTCCGAATGCGCGAAAGATCCTCCAACACGTAGGCAAACTCGGGGTCCTTGGGGATGCGCCCCAGTGAGCGCTGCCGGAGCTCTTCGATGAAAATCGGGTTGGTCCACTTGTCATAAACCAACGGCTTGATGGTGTCGTAGGGCAGGGGATCCTTGAGCGCCGACTCCCCCATCTCCGGTTGGTCCGAGGTGGAGGGCAGCGTGATATCGCTTTCCACACCCCTGAGTTGGGTGGAGCCACCGGCGATCCGGTAAAACTTTTGGATCGTCAGCTTGACCGCCCCTGCCTGGCCTCCATTCGCAAGAGCAGGCACCGCCTTGCTCAGCTCAATCATCTGTTGGACGGTTCCTTTTCCGAAGGTTTTGCTATCCCCCACCACCACTGCTCTTCCGTAATCCTGCATGGCGGCGGCAAAAATCTCACTCGCCGACGCGCTTTGCCGGTTCACCAGCACCACCATGGGACCGTCGTAGGCGATGGTCGGGTCGTTGTCCTTGTTTACGGAAACCTCTCCGTTCCAACTTTTGACCTGCACGACGGGCCCGTCCTTGATAAACAGCCCGCTCAGGTTGATGGCCTCCTCCAAGGAGCCGCCGCCGTCCCGCCTGAAATCCATGACCAGCCCTTCAATGCCCTCTTTTTTGAGCCGGTTGAGAAGCAGGAGGACATCCCGAGTCGTGCTTTTGGCGTTCGGATTGCCGTTCTGGCTGAAGTCCCGGTAGAAGGAAGGCAAATCGATGAATCCCACCTTCATGGTGCTGCCATCCGGGCGGGTCCATTCGATCAGTTCACCATGGGCGTCGCCCTCTTTGAGTTTGATTTCATCCCGCTTGATTTCAACGACATTACGCTCCGACCCGTTGGTGGCCCCCACTGGAATCAGCTGGAGGCGCACGATGGTGTCTTTGTCTCCCCTGATCATGCTCACCACCTTATCGAGTTTCATATCGACGCAGTCCACAAATTCCCCGTCCCCTTGTGCCACCGCAATGATGCGGTCCCCCGACTTCATTTTGCCGATCCGGCTCGCGGGCCCACCCGGAATGAGTTGGTCCACCTTGGTGTACCCATCCTCAGAACGCAGGCGCGCTCCGATCCCAAACAACGACAGCCGCATGCTGATATTGAACTGCTCCTGGTCGCTCTTGCTCATGTAGTCCGAGTGCGGATCGTACGTTCGGGCAAGAGACAGCAGGAAAAGCTTCACCACCTCCTCCGGCGTTTGCTCTTTAATATCGCGCAGGTACTGGGTGTACCGTTTCCCAACGACCGTCACCGGATCCTTCGGAGATTTGTTGAGCCGCTCTTGAATCAGTTCCGAGGTGATCCTGTCTCTCCAGAGAACCGAGGTCGCCTCTCCCGCGGTTGGCCACGGCAGTTTTTGCCGATTTAAGTCGATGGTGTGATCCGAGTCAAAGTTCACTTCGCCTGCCAGAATTTCCTTCGCGAAGGCGACCCGTTCCTCCACGCGTTTCCGGAAAAGGGCGTGGATCTCCTGAGCTGCGACCGTGCGGCCGAAGATAATTTCGCTGTCCAGCGCTTCCGCCCACTTGAGGCTGATGGCGTCGACGTCTTCCTGCGAAAAAAACAGGTGGTTGTAATCCAGCGTTTCCAGATAGTTGCGCAACAGTTTCTTGGAGACGTCCTTGTTGAGGCGCTGCTTGGAAAAATGCACCTGCTCCAGAAGGCTTGCCACGGCGATGGTGACCTGCGCTGGATCGGGTTCTTTTTGAGCCCGAAGCGATAGCTGGGGGAGAAGAAGGGTGCTGAAGACTACAGCAACGGGAATTAGAGAGGGGCGGAGCGTTAGAGAGGGGCGGAGCGTTCTCATCGGTTTTCTGGCAAGCGGGTGTACATTGGACACAACCCGCACAAGAGTATAACACCAATTGCGAAAAAATTATAGGGAAGTATCGTCGGGATCAGATTTTCTGGGGGTGCAAGCGAACAGACGCCCAGTCTCAAAGCGTGCTGGTCTTCTCGCGGCGCAGGGCGGAGTGGAGAGCCAGAGTCTCAAAATAAAGCCTTGCCCGCGGGGGGGCGCGTTTTGAGGGGAAGCGGCGCTGGCTCTCGCGGTTCTCCTTTCCAAAAGAGGGGGAGCCCAGTTGGTGACGAAGGTCCGCGGGCGGCTTTTTGATTCCACAAGGGAACCTTGCACTGGACGCTTCGAGGGCTAATTGTGCTGGTGTCCACTATGAAAAAATCCTCCGGCGCCATCGGGCGATTGCTTCTCGCAACTGCCGCCTGGGGTTTAAGTTTTCCCACTGCAAAGGCCGTGATGCTTGCGCAGGCAGCGTTGATTCCCGGGCGCGAAGCCTGGTTTCATTCGGCGCTCATTTTGTTTGTGCGGATGGTGCTGGCCGCGGGGTTGATGTTTTGTCTTTATTCTCGAGAATGCCTGAGAATGGGCCGGAATGAGCTTTTACAGGGGCTGGTGCTGGGCGCTTTTGGGGGAGTTGGGATGCTGTTGCAAACTGATGCGCAACACGTGATCGACGCCAGCACTTCGGCGTTTTTCACCCAGTTCACATGTATTTTTGTGCCTTTGGTGGTCGCCTTAAGGTCGCGGGTCTGGCCCACCCCATGGGTGGTTTTAGCAAGTATCATGGTGCTTGCGGGGTGTGCCGTGCTGAGTGGCGTGTCTGCGGGAGGGGTCTCTTTTGGAATGGGCGAATGGGAGACAATAGCGGCCGCCGGGCTTTTTACGGGTCAGATTTTGGTTTTGGGGAGTGACCGGTTTAAAGACAACGAGATGCGCAGCGCGGCCACCGTGATGTTTGCGGTCAAGGCTCTCCTGCTCGCCCCTGTCCTTTTCGCTGGGGCGGGCATGGGCGGGAGTGTTCAGGAAGGTGTGGCGGTGACGGCGCAGGTATTGGCTGCCTTTCAGAGCGGGCATGTTCTTTTAATGACGGGTCTTTTGACGGTGTTTTCCACGGTGTACGGATACGCTACGATGGTGCGCTGGCAGCCGCTTGTTTCGCCGGTTCAGGCGGGGTTGATTTATGCGACGGAGCCCATCTTTGCGACCCTGTGGGCTTTGTTTTTACCCGGCTGGTTTTCCACGCTTGGCGGGCTTTGGTATCCCAACGAGGTTTTGGGGATGCCGTTTTTCTGGGGGGCCTCTCTGATTTTGGGGGCAAACCTGCTGTTGCTGGAGAGGAAGCCGAGGGGCGAGGGCCCTTCGAATGCGGGAATTGGATGAGGAAGTTGTTGTCCTGAAGGCTGCGGCTGGGTCGAGGCCTCGGCTGGGAGGCGGCGGCGGTTTGATTGGGAGCTTTGATTTTTTGAGCTTGTGCTAGATTGTCCGCAGACTTGGGAAAGGTAGGAGGCAGGGGCGAGAACAAAAAGATCGTAGACTAATTGAAGCGGAAGGGTTGCCGCTTCTTCCAAACCTGCTACATTAAACAAACGGGGCACGCTGCGCCGTGTTTCTAAATCTGGAAGGATAACTTTATGTCAGACTCTGAATCCCGTAACGGCTCCCAAGGACAGCGCCCCAGCAATGGTGGCGGCGGTGCTGGTGGCGGCGGTGCTGGTGGTGGCGGCAACAACGGAGGCAACAACGGCGGGGACCAGCCATTTAACTGGCGTGGGTTGTTGCTGTTGGTGATGGCCACGGCGCTGATCGGCGGGGCGTTTTTGTACCGCACGCCCACGGCCAGCATCAAGGAGCGGACGTACTCGGAGTTTCACGCGGCGGTGTCCAACAGCTGGGTGGACACAACCAAGCCCCTTGAACTCATCAGTGAGGCGGGAAGCATCAACGATCATATTCAGGGCTGGGCGCGGTTTTCGGAGGCCGGCACGCCGGAGCATTTCCGCACCCAGGTTAATTTGCAGTACAACACGGACCTGCGAGAGTTTTTGAAGGAGCACGGCCTGCAAGCGAATCCTCGGGCGGAAACGAACGTGATGGCGTCGACGCTTATGGGGTTCCTGCCGGTGGCGATGTTCCTGGTGGTGTTGTATTTTTTATTCCGCCAGCAAATTCGAAATGCGGGTCGTGGGGCGCTGAATTTCGGCAAGTCCAAGGCTCGTGTGATGAGTCGCGAGAAAAACAAGGTGACCTTCAAGGATGTGGCCGGCGTGGAGGAGGCCAAGGAAGAGGTGCAGGAGATCGTGGAGTTTTTGCGGGATCCCAAGCGTTTTCAAAAGCTGGGCGGGCGCATCCCCAAGGGCGTGCTGATGGTGGGTTCTCCGGGAACGGGCAAGACTCTGCTGGCGCGCGCTATCGCGGGGGAGGCGGATGTCCCGTTCTTCTCCATTTCGGGTTCTGATTTTGTGGAAATGTTCGTGGGGGTCGGCGCCAGCCGTGTGCGCGACATGTTTGAACAGGGCAAAAAGAGCGCGCCCTGCCTCATTTTCATCGACGAAATTGACGCCGTGGGGCGCCACCGCGGCCACGGTGTCGGGGGCGGCCACGACGAGCGGGAGCAGACTCTGAACGCACTGCTTGTCGAGATGGACGGCTTCGACACGCAGGAGGGGGTGATCATCATCGCCGCCACCAACCGTCCCGATGTGCTGGACCCCGCCCTGTTGCGCCCCGGGCGTTTTGACCGTCAGATTACGGTGTCGCTGCCGGATGTGAACGGGCGCGAGGAGATTCTGCGGGTACACGCCAAGAGGGTGAAACTGGCGGAGGAGGTGGATTTGGCGATTATTGCGCGCGGCACGCCTGGGTATTCGGGGGCGGAGCTTGCGAATGTGATGAACGAGGCGGCGCTGCTGGCGGCGCGGCGCGGGCTCAAAGCAATCACCCGGCAGGAGTTGGAGGAGGCGCGCGACAAGGTGCGCTGGGGCAAGGAGCGCCGCTCGCTTGCGATGAGCGACAAGGAGAAGGAAAACACCGCCTACCACGAGGCGGGGCACGCGCTGCTGGGGCTGCTGCTCAAGCACACGGATCCCCTGCACAAAGTGACGATCATTCCACGCGGGCCGTCCCTAGGGTCGACGATGTACCTCCCCCTTGAAGACAAGTATACGCAGCGCAAGAACGAACTTCTGGACCGTCTGGTGATGATCATGGGGGGCCGTGTGGCCGAGGAGATTGTGTTTGGGGACGTGACCAATGGCGCGCGCGGGGACATCAATCAGGCCACGGACATTGCGCGGCGCATGGTTTGCGAATGGGGCATGAGTGACAAGATGGGCATGGTCGAATACGGCGAGCATCAGGAGCACGTGTTTCTCGGGCGCGATGTTTCCCGGAACCGGAATTATTCGGAGGCCACGGCCCAGGAGATCGACCACGAAGTGCACGGCTTGTGTGCGGACGCTTACACGCGGGCGAAGGAGCTTCTTGTGGCGCACCGGCAGACGCTGGAAACGATCGCCAAAGCCCTTCTGGAGTACGAGACGCTGGACGGGGCCCATATCCGTGAGATTGTGGACACTGGAAGCATACAAAATCCGCCCGTGCCTCCGCGCCCGCCTTCCCAGCCGCCGCCATTGAAGCCCAAAGCGGACGCGGCGGACGCGGTGCCGGAGTTGCCGCCGGGGCTTTCGGGCGCGCCTGCGTAGGGCGGGCCGCCGGGCGTCCTGCCTTGTGCGGGTACACGCTCGGGAAGGGAACGTTTTCCGGTGATTAATCTTCTGTCCTTAATCCCCAGTTCTTAATCCGCTTATGGATGCCGTTTCCGAGACCAAAGCCCCAGGGAGGGTGCGTCGTTGGATTCAGGCTGGCGGGGGGTTTCTCTTGTTCAGCATCATTGTCCACGGGGTGCTGCTGCTGGGAGCTGCGGCATGGGTGGTGCAGACGGTTCAAGCCAAGCGGAAGCTGAATTTTAGTGCGGCGCCGCCATCCTCTGGGGAGGGCACCCGCCAGTTGGAGTACCGGGTACAGGCGGCCAGGCGTGCGGCCTCAGTGGCGCCACCGCCGCCGGCGACCCGCATTGTTTCGTCGGCTACGAATGTGAAGGTGGCGCTGCCAGAAGTGGCCCTTCCAGCGGCTTCTTCGGTTGCGATTCCGAGCCGGATCGGTGGGATGGCGGGGAATCCGTCGGCGTTTAAACCGGTGGGAGCGGCGGCGGCGGCCGGACCGGCGCCCAGTGCGGCGATGGCAGCGATGCCTGCAGGAGTGACGGCATTTGGGGTGCGGGTGCCCGCGAACGCAACTGTCACGGGGCTGAGGGGGGTGCTTTATTATATGCGCAAAAAACCGGATGGATCTGTTTATCCGGAGAATTTTGATAAGGCTGATTATTTGGAGCGTGTGGAGCGGCTGTTGGGCAAAGATGGAAAATTGAATGAGCAGGAGGCGGCCAACTATCTGCGGTTTGGCCAGACGTTGGTCACGCAGACCATTCTTTTTTCTGCGGTTGCGGGAGAATCTGCCCCCAAGGCTTTCGGAGTGGAACAAGTGCCTGGAACCCAGCAGAGTTGGATTGCGGTGTATAAGGCGAAAATTGCGGCGGAGGCGCCCGGAAAGAAGTATCGGTTTGTCGGTGGGGGCAACGAGGTGCTGGTGGTTCGCGTGGACGGCAAACTGGTGTTGGACGGCTCCTACGAGAGTTTGCCGTGGAAAAACGGCAAAAATCCCACAGGAAAAAGGCCCAGCGGTGCGTTGAGTGCTTTGTGGAGTGACGGGCGCAGGATTGGAGATTATTTTACCGTTCCGCTGAAGGGCGTGGAGTTGGAAGTGATTATTGGCGAAGGGTGGGGCGGGGCTTTTGGAGCGGATTTATGCGTGGAGGAAGAAGGGCGTGCCTACAAGGATGACGTGAGGCCCATCTTTAAGATCGACGGTTATAAGAAGATGCTGCCCCAGTTGCAGGCTGTGGTGAATTCGGCGGCAGGAGAGCGCGCTCTGACTCTTGAGGGGCCCACGTTCCAGGTGAAGCCGTGATGAAGCGCGGTGGTGTCAGCCTCGCGAGTGGGGTAGTGCGGGATGATGTCGGCGAGGTTTCGAATAACGCGGCTCCTTTTTAATAGAATAGCGCCTGTCCGTGATTTCAGAAATACTTAACAGGCAGCATCTTATTGCGTAAAAAAAGCTTCCGGTTCGCTCGCACTAGCTTGAAGCGTTTGCGGAAAGGCTTTGACGCAACCAAACATTGGGGTGGGAGAGTCCAACCGGTCCGAAGCTCCTGAGTCTTAGCGGTCCAGAGCGGGCTTGGGACGCTCCTAAACAAGCGCAAGCTTCCGTCCCCTCCGCGAAAGTAAGGCTAGGGGCGCGGAAAATCCCCCTCCTCGGTCGAACCTCCTCCATACGCGTGCTTGCGCTTAAGACGGGATCCTCACAAAGACGAGGACTGAGGAACTCCCGCAAGGCAACGGGTTGGTATGATCGTCGGCAAAAGACCCATCCCGCGCTGGCTTCCCACAGCCTTCTGGTGCGGCAATCACGCCTGAAACGCGAGTGTCCCGCGAATTCTCAACTCGTATTTGTTGCCTCTGGCAGGGAAACTTCAGTGCACCCTCCATCCCCTCCGACTAACCCTACTTCGCGGACTGGCGGTGTCAAAAATATCTAAACATCTCATTTTCAGCAGTCGGCTTTTAAAGGTCGGCACTACACCGTTTTTTAATCCTACCTCTTCTCAGTACTTTGGATTTTAGGTGGGGCTTGCTCCGGAAGCGTC
>CANJPY010000115.1 GCA_947476255.1 Chthoniobacteraceae bacterium
CCAAAGGGATGCCAGAGTGTGCTGGGGCTGTCTGAAGCTGCGTGATACCGGTGAAGAACCTACGCTTGGCGCAGTCTTGCATCCCTCCGGGATGCCTTGTTTTGTGGTCTGACAACCGGTGGTGTCGCTTCGCTCAACCACCGGCAAATGGCGGTGATGCCTCCGACATGTGATCCCTCATTGCCGTTTCTAGGGTTATCGTTTTCTTTCTCGGTAAAGGGTGCGCAATTGCAGAAAAAGCGTGCCTGATCTCTCGAATTACCGTACGGCGTCCTTATGGAAGTTGTCCCAATTGAAATCTTCGGTGTCAGTATTGATCTGCCATTACCGGCTCCAGTGAGTATGCGGGAGTCGGCGTTGGAGGATTTTATCAGGGACTTGTGCGACCCGCAGAAGGGGGTGGGGTTACGCCCTTCTCAGGTACAGTTGTTGAGCAGAGATCTTCTCTACCAGTATGAACTGAATGCGACGTTTTTTGATGGCAACGGTTCGCTGGTTCGCACCGCTGAAAGGATGCGCGTGGCTGTGCGTAATGCGCGTACTTGGGCGGATTGGCAATTGGTGCACCAAACGCTTTGCAGGGTGCATGCCTTGGTAATGATCGATTCCAAGTCCGTGAGTAACCTCTCAATGCAGGCGCAGGTGCGCTTTCCCTCGTTGCCGGAGCGCGAAAGATATTTACGGTCGTTTGCGGGAAATCGCGTTGTTTCACGGCCGGGAGCTTTGGGGCATGTTCGCATTCCTGACTGGGAATATGAAGTTCGAGTGCAGATCGAAGACAGCAATGTGATTCCCGCCGGCGTTTATGTCGGGGCAGACACGCAGTATCGAAACGACCAAGACTTCGAAAGTTTCATTGGCTCGATTCCGACCATGTTCGCGGCGTCTGCCAATGCGTTTGGTCTTGGATTTCTCCCTTTTGCGGGGACGCCCTCTTGAGATTTTTGGAAGGAGCTTTTGGGAGGCTTGGGCGCTGAAAGAAATCGGCGGACCGCACTCCCAAAGGCCTGGCTCAGCTCTTAAGATTTCTGGGGCGTTAATTCAGGGTACAATTCTAAAACCTCCTCCATGGAGGGCGCGCGAAGGCTCTCAAGAGTGAGAATTCTCAACTCCCCAGCGATCGTGGCCTCAATGCGCTGTGGTGCGTTTTGGCCCATAAGCGCCGCGCCAAGGGGCGAAGTATAGGGGACAGGAACGAGCGTTTTATCCGTGGGAAGGTGTTGATCCTTGGCGCCGGCAAGGAGGTAGTTTTCTGTAAAGTCGCCTTGAGTCACCCTCGCTACAACTCCAACTCCCGCGACCAAAACCTGCCCTGAGGCTCTCGCCCACTCGAGAGGATCAACAATCTCGTAACCCACGTTTTCGAGGCCCTTGAGTTCACGCACCATGCGCTGCTGCAGTCGGCCTGCCAGTCGGAACTTCTCCTTGCTTGCCTTGTACTCGGCGTTTTCGCTCAAGTCGCCCCATTCCTTCGCGACTTTCGCCTCCCGCTGCGCTTGCATCTTTTCGGCGGCGTGGCGATCCAGCGTTTCTGCGAGACTCTGCAAACTGGGTTGGGTCACGATAAGGCGTTCTGGCATGGTGCGGAGAGGATAGGAATTCTAAACTTCATACCACAGGAACCTGAGAATCGCCAATGCCGCAAGGATGAGCGTGGAAGGATAGGTTGGTATCTCCGTCTTTTTCGTAGCCGGAGATTAGCGGGAGGATTTTCTCGGCGTCTTAGGGTGCACAATGGGATGAGGCGGAGAGGGTGTTTTTGGAGGCAACCCGTTTGAACCTGCGGTGCGGGAAGCGTGGAGTTGTGTGAGCCTGTGCGCTTGGGTGGGGACGTGCGAGGGGTGGGGGGTAGGAGGATGCGAGGGTTGGGGCGTTGGGCAACCGAGGCACGGGCGCAAGGCAGAGGTTGTTTTGAAATATTGAAGTGTTGGGAGGGAGGAGTTTGTGTGGAGGATGGAGGAGAGGGGCAGTGGGGGTGTGGGGAAGCGAGTTGGCCGTAATATTTCAGGCTTTGGCGCTTTCTTTTCCGTAGCTAATCAACGAGGGGGGGGCGTGACGGTCGCTTTCAAAGAAAGGGCTCTTCAAAGAAAGGGCTCTTCAAAGAAAGGGCTTTTTAAGGCGTTGTTGCTGCTCCGCCCGGCTTGGCGGCGTTTTTGCGGTGGGTTCATCTTTGGTTTTAAATTCATTTTAGCCAGGCAGCCAGGCCGGCCAAAGCCTCGGGGGGTGTTCACCGTGGGAAAAAAAGGAGGGAGTCATTATGGTTGTAAAATACTCGAGCGGTGAGGAGTCGGAGTCTGGGTTGCGCGTGTACCTGCGGGAGATAGGGCAGGTGCCGCTGTTGTCTCCGCAGCAGGAGGTGGAACTGGCGGCGCGGATCAAGGTGGGGGACAGGGAGGCGCGTTCCCATATGATCCGGGCGAATTTGCGGTTGGTGGTGAAAATCGCCCATGATTACAGCAATTTCGGGCTGCCGATGCCGGATTTGATTTCAGAAGGGAACATCGGGCTGATCAAGGCGGTGGAACGGTTTGACCCCGCCAAGGGCGGAAAACTGAGCACCTACGCGGCATGGTGGATCAAGCAGAGCATCAAGCGCGCCCTCGCCAACCAGAGCAAAACAATCCGGCTTCCCGTGCATTTGGTGGACAAGATTGCGAAGGTGCGCCGGCTCGCGGCGACGATGAGCGAGGAGCTTGGGCGGGAGCCCACGGACGAGGAGCTTGCGGATGAAGTGGGGATTTCAGCGCCCAAGCTCGCGCAGTTGCGCACCGTATCCCTGAGGCCCGCGTCGCTGGACGCACCCGTGAGCGAGGATGATGGGAAGGAGTTGGGCGAGACTGTGGGGGATTTGGAGGCGCCCAATCCGCATGAGCAGCTCAGTGAGAGCAACATGCTGGAGGAGCTGGGGGAGGTGCTGGGGGTGCTGGATCCGCGGGAACGGCGCATTATTGCCTCCCGTTTTGGGCTCGACGGGGAAGTGCCCAAGACTCTGGAGGAGGTGGGAAAGCGCTTTGGGGTGACACGTGAACGCATCCGGCAGCTTCAAAACGGGGCTCTGGAGAAACTCAAGAGGGCGCTCTCAAGGCGTGACCAGCCCATCGAGTACCTGGTGGCGGGGCGTCCCGAGGGTTGAGTTTTTGCCCGGGCGTGGCTCGGGTTTAGGGAGGCCTCCCAGACACGGGCTTTGGGATGGGGCCAAGGGGGGCAATATCCTCCGTCCTCCCGGACTTGGGCCCGGACTTGTTCACAAATCGTGGAATCGTGGAAAAAAGCGGCCATTTTCTCCCCTGAAACTGCGGAGCCACAACTCCGCCTGGATGCACGGACTCCGCGTGGATGCTCCAACCACTCGGAGAGGCTTTGCGGAACTGGGGGAAGCTGTGCAGCCCTCTGTGGGGCTGTGGGGCTTTAGTAGTCCTTAAAATTTTGAAGAAATGGCCTGACTCTGCCCTTGGGGCGGGGCAATCCCGTTGGGGGGCAGTCAGGGCGCGCTAGCGTGCTAAGAGGGCAGCATCGTGCCGGAGCGTTTCTCACGGAAGAAGGCTTGCAGGAGAAAGCCGCACTCCGCTTGGAGTACGCCGCTGGTGAGTTGGCAGCGGTGGTTGAGTTTGGGGTGCTGGAGCAGGTTCATGAGGCTGCCGGCGGCGCCGTCTTTAGGGGAGAGACAGCCAAAGACGACCCGGCGGACGCGCGCGTGCACGATGGCGCCCGCACACATGGGGCAGGGCTCCTTGGTCACGTAGAGATCGCACTCGGTCAGGCGCCAGTCTTCGATCGCGGCTTCTGCTTGCGTGATGGCGAGCATTTCCGCATGGGCGGTGGCGTCCTTGAGTTGTTCGACCTGGTTGTGGGCTCTGGCGATGATGCGTCCGTCTCGCACGAGGACGGCACCGACGGGCACCTCGTCTTGGGCGCGGGCCCGGTGGGCAAGGCGCAGGGCTTCGCCCATGAAGTATTCGTCGCTTTGAAGGTCGATAATGCTTTCTTCCATGAAATCAGGGTGAACAGGGTAACGTAAGGAGTGGTGTCGCTGAGACGGGAGGCAGTGTCGCCCAGAAAGGAGACGTTTTCGAGGGGCAAATGGGAGAACCTAAGACGCTCGATGGAGGCGACGATCCTCGTTGCGGCAGCCTCCCTTCAGCCTTGGTGGATTTCAGTCTGGCCGATATCCCCAGGATACCGTCGTGCAGTTTGATCGGTGGTGGCTGTATGTCTCAACGGACAAAGACAAGGGACTGGGGATCGGGGTGCGCCGCGTGACAGAGCCCTGGAATGCATCAGCCGAGAGTGTCCGATTCCCCGCGTCTAAGAGGACATTACGGTGGCGAAGATGGAGGCGGTGCGGTTTTGGGGCGTGGGGCATACGAGTCGAGGGGCTCGTTCAAAGAAGCTGAAAGTGGAGGCAAAGAGAGCGAGGTGTTTGCGGGTTGTCTGAAGCAGTCCTTTTCCTGATCGATTTATTTTATGAAGCATCCTCTAATATCCTCCCGTCGTGACTTTCTCAAGGCGGTTTCGCTGTCCTCGGCTCCGCTCTTGTTTCCGCATATTTTGAGGGGGCAAGGCCCTAAAAAACTGCAGTTTGGGGCGATCGGGGTGGAGGGGAAAGGCAAGATGGACATTGCGAATACCGCGGCGGGTGCGGAGATTGTGGCATTGTGTGATGTAGACCGCGTCCGTTTGGAGCGGGCGAAGCTTCTGTATCCCAATGCACGGACATTTCAGGATTTTCGCGAGATGTTTGAGGTCATGGGCAGCGCCTTGGATGGGGTGACGGTGACCACCCCCGATCACTCTCATTTTCCAGCAGCGCTGGAAGCCATCCGGCGCGGCAAACATGTGTGCGTACAGAAACCCCTCGTGAACCGCGTTTGGGAGGCGAACCAACTGCTGGCGTTGTCCCGCGAAAAGAAAGTCTTCACGAACATGGGGAATCAGGGGCACTTGGTGGAGGGGATCCGGCAACTCAAAGAATATCTGGCGCTTGGAGTGATCGGGCGTGTGAAGGAAATTCATGTGTGGACGAACCGTCCAATCTGGCCGCAGGGCAGCAAGGCGCGGGATGGGATGGTGGCCATGCAGGTTCCCGATACCCTGAACTGGGATGCGTGGCTTGCGCAGTGTCCTGAAAGTCCGTATCTCCCGGGTCTTCATCCTTTTGCTTGGCGTGCCCACCGCGAATACGGCTCGGGTGCGATTGGCGACATGGGGTGCCACACTTTGGACGGCCCCTTCTTTTCCTGCGACCTCGGAGATCCGCACCACATTTCAGCGGACGTTGAAGACTTGACGGCGACCACCTTTCCGTCGTCCTCGACAATCACCATGCTGCATAAAACACCTCTCTTTGGGGAGGTTAAGTTGGTGTGGTACGATGGCAGTCGCAAGCCGGAAAGACCCCAGGAACTGGACGAAGCCGAGGACTGGGCCAAGGCCAAGGCAGGTGCGCTTTATATTGGAGAGGAAGGAAAGCTCATTTGTATTGGGGATCATTCGACCAAGCCGCGTCTTTTGCCCTATGCCAAACACGAAGAGTGGTTGGTCAAAAAAGCCCCGCAACCGAAGTTGGAACGTGCCACAGCCAAAAATCCTCAAATCGAACTTGTGGAGGCAATTTTGGCGGGTCGGCAATGTGGTTCGAACTTCGAGTATGCGGTGCCACTGACGCGTTGCGGCCTGTTGGGGAATATCGCGGTGTTGAATCCGGGGAAGTCTCTGGAATGGGATACGTTGGCCCAGCGTTTTAAAAACAGTGAAGAGGCCAACGGCCTTTTGAAACGCAGTGCCGTGCGAAAAGGCTGGGAGTTTTGCGCATAGAGGGCGCACGTTTGAGTCCTGGGCAGCGGCAGGGCGCGCTCGTTTCTTCCAGAAAGCTCCGGAAGTCACAAGCGGGTTAGTGGTGCCCCGGCTCGAGTTACTGGCCACTAAAATTCGATCCGCACGCCAAGACACCACATCCGCGGGGCGCCGATGTAGACGGTTCCCGAGGGGTCTCGGCGTGTCTGGATCTCGCTGTCTGTCGCATTTTCAAGGGCGGCGAAGACCTCCGTCTTTTTTCCCAGTTTCAGCGTGACGCGCGCGTCCAGCGTCGCGTACGAGGCCAGCGTGAACTCATTGTTGTCATCGTCAAACTGGGGGCTCACCCAGCGGCCGTCGATGTCCCAGCGCCAGCGCGCGTAATCGCCCTTCACGTGCAGACTCGCCTGTTGGTGCGGGACCTGTGGCAGCGCCCGCCCTTCCAGGGAGCGTTTGACGGCACAGTCGCGCACTTCGCTATGCGTCCCCAGCCAGTTGGCAGAGGCTGTCAGCCCGGGTCCTATTTTCCACTCCACTCCGGCGTCCAAACCGCGAATATTGGCGCTGTCAATGTTCTCCCGCTGAGCGCCCTGAACGTCTTTAGCGAGGAAACCCCAGTCGCCGATAACACCCGGGCCCTTCACTTTGTGGATGTTGGCGATTGCGTCGTGCAGTCGGTTCTCAAAGACGCGAACGTGAAATTGCAAGGCGTCAACGGGTTTGATTTGGAAACCCAACTCGCCTCCCAAAATGGACTCTTTGCGGAGGGAGCCATTGGCCAAGGTGAAGGCGTCCCCTGTTCGGAAAGGGCGATAAAGTTCATTCAGCGTGGGATTACGCGCTCCGGAATAAACCGTGGTCGACCATTCGAACCATTTTTGGGGCGTCCACTTTGAGCTCAGAGTCAAACTGGGGGTGACGGCATGGCGATTCTCATATTCCGACTGCCGTAAAGTTGTGAGCGAGGGAATGTCCCATTCCCGCAGGTGGCCATCGCTCTCCTGATGCCATTCGAGCCGAGCGCCTCCGTGAAACTGCCAGCGGGAGGAGGGCGTCCATGTATCCTGAAGGTAGATTCCCGCGTCTGCCTGGCGCCCACCCGCTACACGCTCTCGGGTAAAGGCGGGATTGATGTAACGGAAGCGTTCCTTGGTGACCCCCTCGGTGGAGCGCAGATCCAAGCCCGTTCCAACCGAATGCTCCTCGCCCACAGGAATGCGCAGGCGTTGGATAAATCCGTAGGATTCAGATGGAACACCATATTGGTCGAGACTTGGTATTTCGCTGTTGCGATCTGCTGCGATGGTGGAGAAGAAGCTCTCGAAGTGACGTTGCTGGGTGAAAAGAATGCTTTCCATGGCCCATTCGGAGGGGCCTGCATCCCGGCTGAGTCGGGCTGAGAAATCCAATGCATCGCTTGAGTTTGTGGTCAGAGGCGTACCATTGTTGCGGCTCTCCTGCCATCCTTGGGAGCGCAGCGTGAGATGCCATTCTCCGCCCTGAGCAAAGGCCTGGCGCACTCCCGCGTCGTAGGATTGTACGCGCGAGCCTGCCTTAATATCGACGGCACCTCTGCTGTCTTTGCGAACGACTGGATAGCCCCCAAAATCTGTCTCTTGAAAGCCTCCAAAAAAACGCGTCATTCGGGAGGGGGTGTCTTGAGCGAAGGCGAGTGCAGTTTCGTGGCTGAGGAGGTCTCCTGCGGAGGCTTGCACAAAACCGAAGGGGGCGTCATTGAGAAAGCGCGAATCCAGCGCGATGACTCCCCCGAGGGACGCGGTGCCCCAAGGACTGACGCCCGCTTGCGGCGCGAGACGCACGGCGGACAGGCTGGTCGGCGTGAAGCGATTCCATGCCACCCAGCCTCCGAAGGGATCGTTCATCGGAATTCCGTCCAAAAGAACTAGGGAACGACTGGCTCCATTCGGGCCCACATTGCCAAGGCTGACTCCCTGGGTGGTGGGGTGTGCTGTGGTGCTGTCAGTGCGCCGAAAAAGGCGAAAGCCCGGAACGTCTCGTAAAATGCCGTCGAGAGAGTGCTGAGGGGCGTACCGCAGGGTTTCGCCATCCACGAGGACATCAATGGCGGGGGTACTTAAAGCCGCACTCGCGAAGGGAGTGGCTTTGATCTCAATCTCGGTGAGACGCACGGGTTGATCCGTAAACGCATGCGCGTTGGGACCGCAGGTGAGCGCGGCAAGTTGGAGTGGGAAGAGTGCACAAGTGACGAAGCGCTTCGAATGGGTGGAGGTGTTCAATGGGGGGATGAAGACTGGTGAAGAGTGCGAGAAACGCGATTCGCCGGGCTAAATTTCGTCCGAGCGCCGCGGCCTTATTTCCAACGGCTTGATTTCGGGAACAATCACAAGATAGGAGAAAGCCCCCAGCAGCGAAAAGCCGCCGGCAACGAGCAGCGGCACCACAAAGCCTCCTGTTTTGGCCAGCATTTTGCCCACAAACATTGTGATGCAAATGCCCGCTAAATTTGACGCGAAATTCTGGATGCCACCAATCGATCCGACATGGTCACGAGTCGGAGCTACATCTGCAGGCAGGGACCAAATACTGGCGGCGGCAAACGCCAGACTCGCATAGGAAAGAGACATCAACGCAATCGCCGCGGTGGTGCTCTCCACGAGCACGGACAAACCGATGCTGGAGGATAAAAACATTCCCCCCACCAGAGGGATCTTGCGGGCGACACTCAACCGCATTCCGCTGCGCACAAGGCGATCGGAGACATAGCCTCCGAGATAGCCACCGAACACCGCGACCAGCGCGGGAATCATGCCGATAAACCCCATTTGTTTGAGATCGAATCCGCGCGCCTTCACGAGATAGGTGGGAAACCACGTGCTGAAAAAATAAATGACAAAGTTCAGACAGAAAAATCCAAGCATCATTCCCCAGATTGTCCGATACCGAAACAGGTCGCGCCAGCGCACTTTGTGGTTGGCATCTTCCGCCTTCTGCGGCGTCTGATCGGATTCAATGTACGCGCGTTCCTCGGGCGTAATGCGCGGATGCTCCGCAGGGGTGCGGTACATTTTGAGCCAAAAAAACGTCCAGATAATCCCCAAGGCGCCGGTGATCACAAACGACATGCGCCAGCCAAACTGGGCGATGATTGCCGAAACAATCGGCAGTGAAAGTGCCGTCCCGACCCGGTTGCCGCTGTCAAAAATACTCGTAGCCAGCGCGCGTTCCCGGCGTGGAAACCACTCGGAAACGATTTTTGCGTTCGCCGGATATGCGGGAGCCTCTCCGACGCCCAGCAAAAGGCGCACTCCAAAAAGCGCTCGGAAGCCGTTGGCAAGGGCTGCAGCCGCGGTAAACAAAGACCACCACACGACGGCAACAGAGTAGGCAAGGCGCGCGCCGACCTTGTCGATAAACCAGCCGGAGGGAAGCTGGAACAGGGCGTAGGTCCAGAAAAAGGCGCCCAGGAGATAACCCGTCGCCTCGGGCGAGAGGTCCAGATCTTTTGCAATGTACGGCGCTGCGACGCCAAGGTTTGCACGGTCGATGTAATTGATGGCCGTGGCGGAGAACGCCATAAACACCATCATCCATCGGAGGTTACCCTTCGGTGCGGGCACTGGTGTGTTTGCAGTTTTGTGAGGGGACGCGGGAGAAGTCACAGCGTCACAGCCAACCAGATCAGAAGTTTACAAGCCAGCCTCCATGTTCCTGCGCCCGCTTTTTAATAGGCCCCGCGCGTTAAATTTCGCCTAAGACTCCGCCTCTGACTTTGAGAGTGAAGTCGGTAAACCGGCCTCTCTCTCTCTCCAAAAAATACCAACTGCCAGTGTCATTTCTATTTCCCGCTAATCTTCAGCGGCAATCTGGGTCTTCTGCGTCAGTTCCCATGCGTATTTCCTTCCTGCTCGCCTTCACCCTGTCCGTAACGGCGGCATCCGCTGCCACGGTTGAAAAGTTTGTGATCGACGGTAAAAGCGTCACGCTCAAGGTTCCTGAGAACGCTGCGCCGGGGAAACCCTGGCTTTGGGTGGGGGAGTTTGCGGGCCATCTCAAGTCTCTGGAGGAGGGGCTCGTGGACAAGGGCTGGCATGTGGTTTACGTGGGTGTCAGTAATCAGTTCGGATCTCCAGCCTCCATGGAAGTGTGGGAGAAACTCTATGCGGAGATGCGTGAAAAACGCGCGCTCTCCGCCAAACCTGCGCTCCTCGGAATATCCCGTGGCGGGCTTTATGTAAACGCGTGGACGCGCCTGCATCCCGACCGCGTCAGTGTCTTGTATCTCGACAACGCTGTGTGTGACATCCGGTCATGGCCCGGCGGCTTTCAACTCAATGCCAAGGGCAAAGGCAGCCTGGGGGACTGGAATCTCTACAAGACTGTGTTTCAGTTTGAGAGTGATGCCGTGGCCCAGGAGAAATCACTCCGACCCGCAGACGGGCTTCTTCCCGCCCTCAAAAACGGCGTGTTCCTTGTTTCCGTGCATGGCACCGCGGACATGACGGTCCCTTATGTGGACAACGCCAAAGTAATCGTGGATTTCTGGCAAAAAGAGGGAGGCCGCTTCAAAGCGTTTCCAAAGGAAGGCGGGGATCATCATCCCCACGGGTTGCCCGACTCCAAAGTGTTGCTTGATCTGCTTTCAGAGGCCGCAAAGTAAAACTCAAACAACGTGCACGCCTTGTGCACGCTCAGTCCGCCTGGATCAGGTCTTTCGCGAAAGGAGCCCCGGGTCCCGCGCTCACCGGAATGTGTGCCGTCTCCTCGCCGGTCTTTGTTTTAACCCGGAAAGACAGGATGCTTCCCGGTTTCGCCTTCTTGATGGAGGCAATAAAGGCATCAGGCGTCATGCCTGAGAGAATGGTGTCGCCCACTTTGAGCCCGTAAAATTCGGCGGGTGACTTGCGGTCGATTTTAGTGAGAACCACTTTCCCGTTCTTCTCGGTGTAGTCGATGCCGAGATAACCGGCGAATGCGGGCGTGGAAACAAGCATGAGGAGCACAAGAATCTTTTTCATGGGGTGAAGGGCTACAAAACATTCGATTTGTAGCTCACAAGCAACCTTTTAAATCAGAACAGCCCGAGTTTTGTGCGACGTTAAGTTTTGCTGGATTGTGTGGATTTGCGGGAGTCTGAATGACGTCTTGGCTTGAGGTACGGAGCAGGCCGAGAGGTGTTGCGGCGTGAGTCATGAGACTGCCAGGCCAGAGTTGCGCTTCAGTTGTGGAGATCTCAAGCACGACTATTCATGAAACGTATTTCCCGTCCCCTGTGCTTTCTCGGCGCTCAGCTAGCCCGCGGCATTCTTTTCCACTGGCACGGCAGGCGACACGTGGACGCTCGCTCGAGATGCGCTTTGAAGAAATTGTGTTTATCTTCGGCCGATTTGGAGCCGTACTGACCAATTGTTCAAAAGCACCCATGAAGGACCCCGTTTCGGATGATCAGTTTATTGCACTGCTTCTGGCGAGTCAGAATCGGATTTTCCGCTTTGTCCTCAGCCTGGTGCCTTCCCACACCGATTCCGAAGATTTGTTCCAGCAGACCTGTGTGACGCTGTGGCAGAACCGTGGAAAATACGATCCCGCTGCGGGCGAGTTTTCGAGTTGGGCGTTTGCGATCGCACACAACCATGTACGGAACTTTCGAAGAAAGGAGTCGACTCGCAACAATGTGTTTGTCTCTCTCGGAGATGCGCTTGAAGGCGTCCTGGTAGAGACACGGGAGGCGCACTGCTCCACTCTGGATGAGTGGCATAGTGCCTTGACCCATTGCATAGAACGGCTCAACCCCAAGCAGCGGTCTCTGTTGGAAGAATGTTACGGAGCCAAAGCCTCCCTTAAAGAGGTGTCCCATGGCTTTGGGTACAGCCCGAATGCCTTGTATAAAACGTTGAAGCGTACCCGGGAACTGTTGCACGATTGCGTGCGCAAAACCGTGGCGGAAGGGGGCACGGTATGAGCCTGTGGAACCCGACGGAATTGAGGGAATTGGCGGATGCCTATGTCGCGGGCTCGCTGGACGCCGAAAAACTGCAACGGCTCCAGGAGGTGTTGTTGGCCGAGGAACAGGCGAGGGTGTTTTTTCTCGGGTATGTAGACGTGCACGCGGGGTTGCAGTGGAAGGCGCAGAGGGGGGAGTTGGACGTGGCATGGCTTGCGGAGGAAGCCAAGAAGACGGACGGGGTGGGTGGTGCGGTGGCCGCGGTGGGTGCAACCTCTCATTGGTGGCGCCGCGGGCGCGTGCTGCCGGTGGTGACGTCGCTCGCCGCCGCCGTGTTGGTGGTGCTCGGGGTATTGCGTTGGATCACGCCTGTGGGGCCGGAGGTTGGGTCTGGCGAAGCGCCCGCGCTGCTTACGGTGAGTGAGTCTCTTCATGGAAGTCTTCTCGATGGCGAAGCGCTTCAAATAGGGCGTCAATTTTCCGCAGGTCCTCTTGAATTACGCAGCGGCCTCGTGGAGTTTCGCACCGCCTCGGGAACCATTCTTTTGCTGCAGGGACCGGCGAGGTTTGAAATCTTAGACGGCCTTCGTGGGCGTCTCTACTCCGGGAACCTGGTGGTGCGTATGCCCAAGGGACGCTCCGGTTTTGTGGTGGAGACTCCGAAAATGCGTGTCACCGATCTGGGCACGGAGTTTGGCGTCGCGGTCGCCGACGGAGGCGAGTCACAGGTGCAAGTTTATGAAGGAGAGGTGCGCGCCGAGTCGACCATTACTGGGGGGGAGAAACGATTAAAAGCGGGCCAGGCAATGCGGAGTGAAAAAGGAGGGGGCTTGGTGGAGGATGCAGCTTCTCCAAATTCCTTTGTGCGCCGCTTTCCGCCACCCGCTTTCCCAACGGAGCCCGGCGGGACTTTATTCAACACAAGCGTGGTGGAGGTGGTGCAGGTAGCGGTGGCCTCAACGCCAGTTGTCATCGACGGCGACCTGAGTGAATGGACCCCTGCAAAGCCTTTCCAGAGCGCCTGCGCGCCTCCCTATCATGCGAGCTATTTCGTCGAAGGCCGCATGATGTATGACGCCAACAATCTGTATCTGGCCGCCCACGTCGGTGACCCCGATCCGATGTGTAATCGTGCTGGAGGGATCATGGATTTCGCCGGGGGCAGCGTGATTGTGCGGGTGTCGACGGATCGTAATCTCGGCTGGCCGCTCAAGGGATCCCAGTTGGATGCACACAACAAGAAGGCCCCCCCTTTGCCGGACTCTGTCAGTCAACGCGTCACAAGCCTCATTCTTTCCTACGACAAATCAGCGGAGCAGCCCCGCCTGCGTTTGCAGCATGGTTTCATCTTCACACCCAGTGCCGGTCCACGTCCGCCGGAGGGTTGGAAGGGGCAGTTTCGCATGGACACCGATGGCCGCGGATACACCCTGGAGTACGCCATCCCCTGGCGTTTATTGAATTGCGCTGAAGACCCACCTCGCGCCGGAGACAGCATGGCGGCGTTGTGGATGGTACACTGGAGTGACGCCAACGGACGCGTCTGCCGCGGCCAGCTTGTGGATGTGACTTCTCCGCAGTCTCAGGCGCGGGGCATTTCACCGACTCATTTTTTCCTGCACGGTCCCACTTGGGGCCGCGCCGAATATCTTCCTGTGCGTTGACAGCGTTGTTCTTTTTTTCCTCTCTTTTTCCCTTTTTTTTTGACTCGCCTCCCTATGCAAACCATGCGCTCCCGTCTTCTGGCTCTGTGGCCCTTTTTCTGCACCCCATTTGCAATGGGCCAGGCTGCCCCGACTCAAATCCAGCGAGGCGAGGCAATCTACGTGCAAAAGTGCGTGATGTGCCATCAGATCAGCGGCCAGGGGGCGGCGCCGGTGTATCCGCCTTTGGCCAAAAGCGATTGGTTGGCTGCAAACCGCGAAAAGGCGGTCCTCGCCCTTTGTCAGGGCCTTGGAGGGCCGATGGTGGTGAATGGCACTGCCTATAACAATGTCATGCCCACGCAGATTCTCGACGACGAGCAGGTCGCCGACGTATTGAGCTATGTGGGTGCTTCGTGGGGGAACACGCTGGACGCCTTTACCTCGAAAGAAGTCGCAGGTGTTCGCACCAAGAGCCGTTACAAAACCTATGACGCGCTGGTTGCCGCGACGGTTTATCAACCGTTGCCAAAACCACCGGAGGGATGGAATCTTCGCGAAGTGGCGCAGTTGCCGCAATCTTGCACGCGGTTAACAAGCCTCGGGCCGGGACATCCCGTGTACGTGCTCGGCGGTGCCACGGTTTATGAGCTGGACGTGAAGCAGGGGGCACTGACTGAAATCATCCGCGCGACGGAATACGGAATTGAGGAGAAAGGAGACTTTGGATCCAGTGCGTTTGCCGTGGACCGCGAGGGACATCTTTGGATTGTCACCAACCAGCGACAGGGCCACAAAGACGACGATTCCATGTGGATGAACAGCGTGGTTGTCTGGCGCACGACCAAGTTTGAGGGTGGCCGGCCGGCCGGGTTGCGCCCTTGGTTTGAAACTTCCTATCCGCATGGCGCCGGGCCTTATAATCACGGGCTCAGTCACATCGGATTTGGTCCCGACGGCATGCTTTACCTCAACAGTGGCGCGAGAACGGATGGCGGCGAGCCGGGCAAACCACCGAAGTATTCTCCGGAAAGAGAGACGGCCATCACCGCGTGCCTGTGGCGTATGGACCCCAAAGCGCCGCAGCCCAAAATCGAAGTGCTCGCACGCGGCATTCGCAACGCCTTCGGTTTTGCTTGGGACGGAGAGGGACGTCTTTTCACAGCGAGTAATGGACCCGACAAAGACTTGCCGGAGGAGATGGACTTGATTGAACCGGGGCGGCACTACGGGTTTCCGTACCAGTTTGGCAACCTGCCTGCGACCGAGGGGAGTCCCTACAAACACACGCCGAAGGCTCCAGAGGGAGTAGTGTTTACGCATCCAGTTGCAAATGTGGGACCCGCGGGTGGAGGAAAGGAGGGAGCGGCTTGTTACACGTTTGACCCGCATTCCAGCCCCGCGGGAATGATCTGGTGCGGAGCTGAATTTCCCGCGTTGTTGCGGGGAAGCTTTTTGGTCACGCGGTTTGGGAACCTGATTGACTGCACGGTGGATGTGGGGTTTGACGTGCTCAGCGTGCGTCCTCGCAAGCGGGCGGATGGAAGCTGGGAAGCATCCGTGGAAACGATCCTTTCGCCGCTTGGCCGTCCGATTGATGCGCTTTCCCTTGGAGAAGGCCGCGTACTAATTCTTGAATACACGCGTCCCACCAATCAAAAGGGGCGGGTGGGCTGGTTGCCGGGGCGGATTCTGGAGCTTGCTCCGGCGGCCCGCTGACCCTGGGAGGCCGTCCTGCAGGCTGCAGTGGTGTTTTTGAGCCAATCGCTTTTGAGCTTCGCGTAAGCTGAGACGCGTCACTGGAGCTTCGTTCCGAGGACCCAGAACGGGGCTTTCCCGCAGTCGTAGGTTTTCAGCGGTGTCAGAGTCCCGGTTCGGGTATCGCGTCGATAAACAATCAACCGATGCGAGCCTTCGCCGGCCACGACGACAAAGTTTTCGCCGCCCGGCATCAAGCAAAACGAGCGTGGCATTTTTTCGGTGGGTGTTTGGCCGAGGGGTTCCAAGTCGCCGGTCTCGGGCTGGACTGCGAATACCGCGAGGCTGTCGTGGCCGCGGTTGGAGGCGTAAATAAACCTGCCATCGGCGCTGCCATGAATATCAGCGCAGGCGCCCTTGGTCTTCCACTCGGGCGGCACGGTTGTGACTGTTTGGCGGGCCTTGAGAGTCCCATTTTGCGCAGCGTAATCACACAGCGTGACGCTTTTTCCCTGTTCGTTGATGAAGTACACCCAGCGGCCGTTTGGGTGGAAATAAAAATGGCGCGGGCCCTCGCCTTCGCCGCCGGGCAGATGCGGCGGTGTATTCGGTGTGAGTGTGCCGGCAGTGGCGTCAAACTGCAGTTGCTCGACTTTATTGACGTCCCCCACATGCGGGACGAAGGCGAAGCGGTTGGCGGCATCTGTCTGAATGCTGTGGGCGTAGCTGCCGGTCTTCAAAATCACCGTTGGAGGGCCGTCGATGATACCCCCCTTGATCCGACTCAGCGCCGCCACCCCGTCGTGAAACGACGTGGAGAGAAGCCACTGCCCCGTCTTGTCGACATGCACGTACGAGGCGTTGAAGCTCGGGGGCGTGAGCACCGGGCTCGAAAGCGTGCCGGTCTTGCCGTCCACGGAAAGGGTGGCGAATTGCTTGGTGGAACGCACCGACGCGTACAAGTGCGCTTGGTTGGCGCTGAGCGCAAGACTGCCAGGGGCTCCGGGAAGCGGGACTTCACCCGCGCGGGTCAAATCGCCGGAACTCTCGTCGAAGGTGTAAAACGTGATGCGATTTTCGCCGTTTTCGGAAACATAGAGAAGCGTCGGGCCCGCCCAGGAGGAGCAGGTCAGGAGTGAAAGAAGGATTGTGAGGGCTTTCATGGGGG
>CANJPY010000116.1 GCA_947476255.1 Chthoniobacteraceae bacterium
AGCGCCACACGGCAATGCAAATGAAGCAAACCGGAGAACAGCCTCCGAGAGCCGGATGCGGGAAATCCGCCCGTCCGGTTCGATGAGGGGGAGAGGAGGACAAGGAGTGGTTGTGGCCGCAAACCATCCTCGTCTCCCTACTCTATTAAGCGTTTCGATGTCGAACTTCTCCCTAAGACGGGAGACTTCCTTCGCCGGATTTTCTTTCACCCATTTGTTTCTCAAACCAAACGAGAACAATTTCACCAAGTGCTTTCGCCGTGTGTTCCGCGCCCCAGCGGTTGCGGCATCGCGAAGGTAATGCGCAATGTCCGGGGTCGTAATGTCCGCCAACGTTTTCTCATGGAAAGCCTTTGTAAAACGCGCGAGCTCGTAGCCCAGCGACTCTAGATATCGGTCAGAGCAGCTTTCCTGCGTGCGCAAGGTCAGCAGCGTCTGCGCGGCGTCAGCAATGAGACGGCTGGCTGTAGTCGATCTCAAGTGTTCAAGGGCAAACTGAATTTACTCTGGAGAGCAGCGCCCTTTTAAGGCGTTGGTTGAGGGTTCGAGTCCCTGCCCACCAACCAACCCGATCACACTGTAGACCAGCGGTTTACATGGGACCTACAGGGTCCACGGGCAAAACCCTGCGGTAGTCTTTGACTGTACGTTTCTGTTTCATTGGGGGAGAACTCGTTCTTTCTTCCTCAAGACGCCCCTAGGTCATGGCTTCCGGTGACTCTCTGGAAGTTCCAGCAACCGTCCAGTCACAGTCCCCATCCAGTCATCAACCCAGGCATGGCTGGTTTTGAGACCCGGTTCATAAATATGAAGTACGCCGGCGGAATCCGCGGCGGAATGAAAAGCATCGGTATGCGAGGGGCCTTCGTAGGGATGTTTCTTGTCCGCGAAGTTGCCAAACAGATTCACGCCCGACACCACGATCCGAGTCTTCTCCTTGAATGGCGCAAAACGTTCCTGCAGCAATGCTGAGGGAAGATAGAGGGCCATATTTTCGGGCGTTCCAAAAGCCTCGTCGGTTCGCCAGCTTCCAAACTGTTTTTCCGTCATCATTAGGGGCGCATCCCAAGAGGCCGCATAACCAAAGACACTTGGATTCCGCAGGATCAAGGACAGTGCCCCCCACCCCGATTTGCTGAATCCCAGCAACAGTCGTCCCTCTGCAGTTTCCATGGTCGGGTAGGTCCTTTCCACGAGGGGAAGGACATCCTTGATAAGATAGTCCTCCTGCCGATTTTTAGGGTCACTGGCATGGTTTCCATACCAGGGCGACACGCAAAAAGTCGGCAGGACGAAAATGACGTCGTGCTTATTGTGATATCCAAACTTCCGGACAACTTGAATGGCGTCTCCAAATTTGCGCTCCTCGTTTGGTTCGACCGGCAGCACGTAAACGACCCGGTACTTTTTGGTGTGCTCAAATTTCTCAGGTAACAACACCTCGACAATGGTGGATCTTGCTTGAAACCTGCTGTGCACGGAGTGACGCCAAGTGCCCCGCTCTTCCGAACGGATGCGGTTATCCTCGGCAGAAACGGGGGTGGAAAGCGACAGAAATGCATGGCCCGCCACAAGGGCGAAAAAGGGAAACCTCATCGGTACATTCAGTTGCAAAGCGAAGCTTTCAATGGATTTAGTTTGATGCCCTGTGTTTCCTCGCAACGCGCCCCAGTCTGGATAGCTCTCGTTCGTTGAGAGGCAACACAGTATTTCGGAGAGACTGGCGGAAAGGAGCCTCCCGCCCTCAAAATCAACGCGCCGGATTACACCATTTCCAATCCGGGCAAGCGCCCGGTGCTGGAAGCAAAGCTCGAGGTCTCCAAGCCTAACCGTTGAAGCATCGACACAAACAGATTTGGGAGCGGATGATTCTTGGCCTTGTCAAAGGCGAGGTGTTGTCCGTGTTTAAACCCTCCTCCGGCGAGAAGTATGGGCATGTTGCTGGTGTCGTGATTATTGGCGTTTCCCAAATTACTTCCGTACAACACCTGGGTGCGGTCCAGAAGAGTGCCTCCCTCTTCCTTGCTGTCCCGCAGTTTACCAAGCAACGCTGCCAGCTGCAGGAACTGAGCGCGCTCGAGATTTTTGAGCTGCTCCAGAGCCTCGGGCCGGTTCACATGGTGGGAAAGGTTGTGAGCCTCAAGACCAACTCCCGGAATGTGCTGGCTGAATCCGTCCGTGCGTACCATCAGTGTGACAAGACGCGTGCTGTCCGTGGAGAGAGCGAGTTGTGCAATGCTGTACATCGCCGCCAGTTTCTCCAGCAGATACTCCTCGTTTTTAATCGGCGCCACATCCACCTGCGGCTTGGGTTTGCGTTCCCACTCTTCAGCGACCACAAGCCGCTTTTCGACTTCACGCACTGAAGTAAAATATTGGTCGATTCGGTCACGATCGTAGTTCCCCAACTGCTTTTGGAGCGCAGCCGCCCGTTCCGAAACACTGTCGAGAATACTGCGCCCCGTCCGCAACTGCTGCACCTGCCGCTCGACACTTGCCGCATCCCCAGAGACAAACAGCGATTTAAAAACCTGCGCAGGACTGTTCTCCGCTGGAATCATCACCCCGCTCCCGCCGAAGGAAAGAGACTGGCTGCCATTTTTGGCAACCATCAACGAAAGGGATGAAAAACGCGTGTGATGGCCAATGCGTTCAGCCGCGTACTGATCCAGGGAAATACTATTGCGAAAAGAAGCGGTGCCAGGATGCGGAGCCGCCGTGAGAAACGAGAGCTCGGCGGAATGGCCACCAGTGACACCGGGATGGGAGGTTCCAGAGATCACCGTAAACTGGTTGCGGAAATCTCCCAGTGTCTCGAGATACGGCGTCAATTTATAATCCACGCCCGTCTCGGCGGGAATAAAGTGACGTTCGAGAATGCCCAAGTTTGTGCAGACGGCAAACAGCCGGCGGGGAGCCTCTGGAGCCTTCGCAAAAGCAGGACGCATCGCCTCCAACAAGGGTAGAGCCAGCAACGCTCCAGCCGCCTGGATGAAAGTCCGTCTGGGTAAGGAGGGGCGGGGTATGTAAAACATAGAACGGTTCTTATGGGAATTATTTGGACCGAAACAAATCGCTGACAACTACCTCTTCAATAATGGAGCGGACGCCGTGGCCTCCTGCCTTTGTGCGTGCGACGATGGCTTCCACGGCAGGACGGTCAGAAAAACCAATGCCTGCGCCCGTCGCGTACACAAGCAACTGGCGCACAAAATTGGAAGCAAGGAGATCTTCATCAGCCAAAAGCAGTTCCCTTAATCCCTGCACACTTTCAAAGGCCCGGCCGTCGGCGAGTTTACCGGAGGCGTCCACCGAAGAACCAAGGCGCAGCTTGACCCGGTTGCGCGGCGAGGCGTCACTGACCACCTCCACAAAAAGGTCTTCCACCAACTCTTTCCCAACGCGCCTCTTTTTGGGTTCTCCTGCCAAACGGTACCGGTCCCGGAGACCGCCAAGGACATCAAAGCTTTCCAACGCCATTCCCGGCGGATCCGTCCGCGCATGACACCCGGCGCAAGCGGAATCTTCACGGTGTTTCTCAATCATCTGGCGGATCGTCTCCGCTCCCGTGGCATCCGGTTCAATGGCGGGAATGTTCGGCGGCGGTTGCCGGCGGGCCATGCCGAGCAAACGTTCCGTCACCCACACACCACGAAGCACCGGCGACGTCGCGGTTCCGTTCGCGGTCACCTTGAGCACAGCCGCCTGCGTGAGAATGCCCCCTCGCTCGGAGTGCTGCGGCACCTCCATGGCCTTCATCTCCGCCCCATTCACTCCTCGAATGCCGTATAACTGCGCCAAACGCTGGTTCACAAAAATCTTTTTGGAATCGATGACATTCCTGACGCTCAGATTTCCAGAGAGCAGCGAACGGAAAAACGCCCGTGTCTCTTCCACCATGGAATCCCTCAGCCAAGGATCGAACTCGGGATACAGCTTCGGATCAGGCGTGGTGAAGTCAATTTTTTTGAGTTCCAGCCATTCGTCGAGAAAGTGCTGCACGAAGCGCTCTGCGCGGGGATCTTCAAGCATCCGCCCTACCTGCGCTCTCAGGGTTGCGGAGTCGATCAACCGCCCGGAATCAGCCAAGGCGCCGAGGGTTGCATCCGGACCGGAGTTCCACAAAAACAAGGAAAGGCGGGAGGCGAGCGCATGCGCCCCCAAAGGACCAAGACCCTTGCGGTCGGAACGGGGAACGCCACTTTCAAAACCAGTGAGCAAAAATTCAGGAGAACACAATACGGCTTTGTATCCAGAGATGAGTGCCTCTTCCATGGATTCACCCCGTTTCAGTTCTGCTTCTACGAGGCTCACAAAAGGCTCTACCTCTGCCTCAGTCACTGGCCGGCGAAAAGCGCGCGCCGCGAAATGAAAAAGCAGAGAGCGCGGGTTGGAGATCGGGGCGCTTTCCTCAGCAGGAGGATTGCTGGCTTTGTTCGGCGGCCTGATCTCGAGACTCGTGAGATAAATATTTCGATCACGGCGCTCTGGATCAGGGTTTGCTTCGTCCAGAAAATCGTTCAGAAATTCCACGCTCAATTCGCTGGGACCGGAACTTCCGACACGCAGGCGTGAGGTGAAAGTCTTGGGCTGTGCGCGGCGCGCATCCACTTTGAACCGGGCGTGCGGAAGCTCCGTCTCGTTTGAAAGAAGTCGCATCATTGCCGGTTCGGTACCGGCAGGCGTTTCATAAGCGCCCAAGGACACTTCATATTCCCCGGCAGCTGGGAAATTGATTTTGAGGGACGCTCTGCCGTTGGTGTTCAAAAGACGCTCTCCGCCACTTTCGATTCCAGCTCCATTCAGGACGTTGGGCGCAACGCGTAAAGTCGCACCTTCCTCCACGGTGGGCGCGTCTTTCAAGAATGGGCGAGGCATCCTCGAAACCGGCATATGGCCAAACAGCGAGCGCTGGCTCTGTGGCGGCCATTCCGAGTTGATGGGCCCCTCCGCTTCAAACCAGTCGTATGCGATCGCAGGGCCCTCGTAATCAAGAATTCCCAGGTTGTAACCGGAATTCGCCGCCCCTGACGAAGGCAGCGTCATCGCATGGAACGAGACCTTTTCTCCGGGATTCAACCAAACGCTAAATTCATGCACCGTAGGTTTCAGGGACGGAATATCGTAGTAACCAAGGGGTTCGCCTTTGAGGGAAACACGGACCACGTGAGTCATTTCTCCTTCGCCGTAGAAGTCCATGTTTTCAAGGCGTTCACGCGACGGTTTCAGGGCGGCTTCAGCCTCCTTTGGCGTGGCCTGCCAGCGGTTTTTTTCATCCTTGAAGAACGGCTTGTCTAAGGTGGCAAACTGCCGCACCGTTCCCGCTTTTGCAGGAGTCACTCGGGTGCGTTCCCAGCGCAGGCCCCAGGCAGAAAAGCGGATCTTATACATGCCCGCGATGGTCGGGCGGAATCCATCGGGTTGAATCCCTTCCGGCTGGTGCGCTCCGATCACTCCGGTGAGGACCGCCACGGAATCCGCCTTTCCTGAAAACTGGGCGCCACGATAGCAGTTCCCGTAATTGCCCACTGGATCGCCCACGATGTGAGTGCTCAGCCCCTCCGCAAGCGTGCCGCCGTTGAGAGGAACGGCGCAGTGCACCGCGAGCGCAGCGCGCACGCTATCTTGAGTGGAAGCGTTCGCACGCCACACTTTGCTTTCGGGCTTGGTTTCGGCACGCACCACCGCCTGATGCAGGGCGAAATCAGAGGCCTGCATGTACTTGGTCATTTGGACTGGAGAAATATCGAGCGCTCCAGCGGCCTTATCGAAGCCAAACTGCTGCCCGTCCTCGGGCAAAAGATCCTTCACACGCAGCAACGGAAGCCCGAGCAGATCTCGCAGCAGTGTTTCGTATTCGACGCGATTGAGTCGACGGATCTGAGAGCGTCCGGAACCCGCATTCCGTGCCAGCTCCATCCCTTCCAGCTTTTGCTTCAAGGCACTCAGAAGAGCCTGCCTTTCCTTGGCTTCGAGCGGCGTCTTTTTTCTGGGGGGCATTTCGCCCGAGGCCACAGCGTCGTAAACACGCACCCAAGTTTCAAAAGAATCCCGAGTGAGGTTGAGATTCTCCAAAGAAATCCCGCCTTTTCTCGTTTCAGCGTCGTGACAATCGGAACACCGTTGATTCAATAGCGCGGTGATGCCCGCCGGCATTGAGTCTCCCTTCTGCTGGGTATTACTCGGGGCGGCGGCATTCAGCGGAAGCGACAACAGGAGCACAATTCCAAGGCACCTTAAGAAATCCTCGACACCTGCGGGTAAGCGTAAAAGATAACGGCTCATTTTCAAAAGTCTGTGGTTCTAATCACTGTCGCGAATGTCTGCGGATCAGACTCCAACTAGCGCCTGGAGCTGCGCGAGGCCTTTGAGCTCACCCCAGTGAGCGACACGCTCTGCTTCAAATCTGCAGCGGTTTGCGCCATCCCACCTTCCGCCGCTGCCTTTGCCCGTTTGGGATCCCTCGCCCGGAGGGCCTCCATCAAAAGACGATGATGATGCACCGCGACAGACGCCCCGCTCTGCCGCAACGTTTGGCGGCGGGAAGCCATTAAAAACTGGCCGAGCACATCCAACATGATTCTGAAAATTGGATTACCCGACGCTTCGGCGAGAATAGTATGAAAACGCGCGTCGGCAAGAACCTGGGCATCCATAGAGCCCGCTTCCTCAAGGGCAGTGTTGGCATGTTCCATTGCGGCGATTTGCGCTTCCGTCGCACGTTGAGAGGCAAGAACTGCTGCCTCAATTTCCAAAGGACGTCGTACGGCCAACACATCCAAAAGCGTCACCTTCGAGCGCTCCATCAGCGTGCTCAAGCTGTCAATCACGCCCTGTGTGCTGGGCGGCATGACTTCAGGAAGCTTTCCTTGGGAAATTCGCAGAAAACCCTGCGACTCGAGAATACGCATCGCTTCCCGAACGACCGTCCGGGAAACGTTCAAACGCGAACCGAGTTCCGCTTGAGACGGCATGAGAGCCCCGGGCACGAGCATTTCTTCGAGGATAAAGCTTTTAAGAGAGTCTACTGCGCGGAGGACAAGGGAATCGGTCTTTAAAACCTTGAGCGGAGCCATCCGCCAATCTTGTATGATATGTGACACAAGTCAAGGCCGCCGCCTGCCAACTCTGTCCGTCCGACGCAGAAAGCAACACTCCGACGGCGCTCCCATTCGCACCGCGCGAGCCCATCCCGTCGTCAAGCGTTGCTCCGTTTGTCCCTCTTCGGCTCAAAATCCCACTCTGCTTACACGTGAAAGGACTTCCCGTCCCACGCTTTGACTTTCTCCAAAAACGCACTCACTCCCTCAGCGAAACTCGTGAACAAGAATTCGCCTTTCTCAGGCGTCGCGTGCCTGGGACTCCCCATTTGGCCGGGCTCCGTTCTGTCTTTCGAAGTCCAACCTCGGTAGGCCGGTTCGAAACCGAACCCCACAGACACGTCTTCAAGATTTTCCACCGGCTTCACAAGATGGGGGGCGAGGCACTGGATCATCGAAGTCTCCCATTCGCAAGCATGCCCCATCGAGGACTGCTTCAGCGCAGGATGGCCCGCCTCAGACGGGGCTGCAAACTCCCAATAAGTGGCGAACAACAAAAGCAAATCTTTCCTCTCTCTATACTTCTGACGCACTTCAAACACCGCTTGTTTTCCAGGTGTGATGTTGCCTCCATGTCCGTTCATAAAAACGATCCGCTTGAATCCGTAACTCAAAAAGTTTTCCATCAACCCTAGGAGCAAATCCAAGTAAACACGCGGACTTGCAGACAAGGATCCTGGGAAATCGAGATGATGGTGCGAGTTCCCCAGCCACATCAGCGGTGCGAACAAGACATCAGCCGCATGCCTTTCGGAAACCCTGCGGATCACCTCTCCCAGAAGCATGCTGTCTGTAAACAGCGGCAGGTGATGGCCATGCTGCTCGAGGGCTGCAACCGGAATGACAACAGGAACGTCCCTCGAAAGCGCGTCGACGGAATCCCAGGAAAGGTCGGCTAAATTCATAGGTGGTTATGCAACGAAATACGTCAAACTTTGCCCAGCCTGATTCCACATCCGGAACCAGTTTTTGAGACCCCCTACAAGTTCATGCCAAACAACGGGTCTCGGCGAGCTCCATACACTGGAACAACTCCATCTATCCGTTGACAGCATTCAGCCAGTTCGCACACCCTGTACGGAGAGGAAAATGGCACGAGCGGTTCAGGGCATGCGCTTCACCTTGAACTCAGTGACCGTTCCTGATGCAACCGACTCGGAAACCCCAACTACAAGCCGTTCAGGAATAAACTCCGGATCAAAGGCGCTCACCCGCAATTCAATCGACGCTCGAACCCTATCCATTCTCTTTCGCCATGCACGCCGCCAGCACCCACTGCTTTCTTGCCGGAGTCGCCCTCCTTGGCCTTCTCTCGCCCAGCCTCTGCGCAGCGCCTGCCGTGGATTTTGAGAAGGAAATCCAGCCCTTTTTTACGAATTACTGCCTTGAATGTCATGGCCCGGACCAAGCGAAAGGCGGCCTTGCACTCACAACGCGAAAAGCCGCCCTCAAAACGCTCGAAAGCGGAGCCCTTGGAATCGTGCCTGGCAAACCCGGACAAAGCGAGGTCCTTGCACGTCTGACGACGAGCCACGACGACGATGTCATGCCTCCTCTTAAAAAACACAAGCGACCACAGCCAAGGGAAATCGAAAAGTTGGAGCGCTGGATCGCGGAGGGCGCGAACTGGGCGGACCATTGGGCCTACCGCCCTATTCGACCTCCGCAAACAGCGGCGAAAAATCCGTCCGCACAGGTGGATGAAATCGTCCGCGCGCGCCTCTCCAAAGACGCAATCATGCCGTCGGGCCAAGCCCTCAAGCCCACCCTCCTCAAGCGCGTTTACTATGACCTGCTTGGACTGCCCCCCACAGCGGAAGAAAGCGGGCTCTTTCTGAACGACTCCAGTGCAGACGCCTACACGAAGCTCGTTGAACGGGTTCTGGCGTCTCCGCATTTTGGCGAGCGCTGGGGCCGACACTGGTTGGATCAAGCGCGTTACGCCGACAGCGACGGTTATGAAAAAGACAACGCACGCCCCGATGCCTGGCGTTACCGCGACTGGGTGATTGAAGCGGTTAATGCGGACATGCCACTGGACCGTTTTACCATCGAACAACTCGCCGGTGACCTTCTGGAAAAAAACTCGCCCGAACAAATTCTAGCAACCGCCTTCCACCGGCAGACGCTCACCAACCGCGAGGGTGGTGTCGACCAGGAACAGTACCGCATCGAGGCTGTTTTCGACCGCACCGAGACCACCGGAAGCGTCTGGCTGGCACATACTGTGGGCTGCGCCCGATGCCACTCCCACAAATACGACCAGATTTCGCAGAAAGAATACTACCAACTCTTTTCGTTCTTCAACAACGCTGACGAAGCCACCGCCAAAGTTGGCACCTCCAAAACAGAGCTCGAAGCTTACGCGGAAAAAAACGCGGCGCACCTTGCTCTCGTGAAGAGTCGCCAGCAAAAGTACACCGAGGCACGTGCTCCCTTGGCCGCGCTGCTTCCCCAGTGGGAAAAGGAAATGCAGCAACGCCTTGCTTCTCTCGCTGGAAAAACGACCGAGAGCGTGCCTCTCAAAACAGAGTCCGCAAAAAGCGCCTCCAAGACGGTCCTGACAGAACAACCCGACGGAGCCCTGCTGGCCTCCGGCTCCCTCGCACCCACCGACACCTACACACTTGCCGTATCCCTTCCAAAGGGCCTCATCAGCGGCTTTCGTCTCGAGGTTCTTCCGGACGCTTCGCTTCCTCAGAGTGGACCTGGGCTCAACAAAAACGGGAACTTCGTCCTCACACAATTTAGTGTCGAGGATTCGAACGCTGGGCAACCTCATTCCCTGCCCCTTCATTCGCCCAAAGCCTCATTTTCGCAGCCTGATTTCCCCGCGGAAGGCACCATTGATAGGAATCCCCAAACTGGATGGGCGATTGCCGGGGGCACGGGCAAGGCGCAGAACATCCAATTCCAACTTGTACGGCCCCTCGTTCTTGAGGCGCCACGAACCGTGACAATCAAACTCGGGCACGAGTGCCAGAAGGCTCCGCAGCACTTGCTCGGCCGTTTCCGACTCAACGCATTGGTCGGAGAATCCGTTGAAAGTCTTTTGAAGCTTGATCTCAAGCGGTTGGTCGATACGGGCTCGGAGAAATGGACGAACGAGCAAAAGGAAACAATCATCGACTGGCTTGTCTATTTTGACTCCACGGCGGACACCGCCCGCAACGCACTGCTTGCCGCTGAAGAAGCAGGCCCGCAGCCTCCAGTGATGGAAGTGCGAGTTCTCACGCAACGCAAAGCAGGCCGGGATACCAAGGTTTTGCACCGGGGTGAATTCCTTTCACCGACGGAGGCCGTTGCGCCGGGCACGCCCGCGGTACTTCCCTCCATCTCGGCACGAAGAGGCGACGCTCCAGACCGACTGGACCTTGCGCGCTGGTTGGTGGATGCGAAAAATCCCCTCACCTCTCGCGTTCTCGCCAACCAGATTTGGATGCGCCTTTTTGGAGAGGGAATCGTCCGTTCCGTCGGTGACTTTGGCGTCCGGGGCGATGCCCCCACGCACCCTGAACTGCTCGACCTGCTGGCAAGCCGGCTCAAGGACCACGGCTGGAGCCGCAAAGACCTCATACGCCTCATCCTGAACTCCGAGACCTACAAACAGTCCTCGGCCTCCCGTCCCGACCTGAAGGATACCGACCCGCTCAACCGTTTGCTTGCCAGACAGAACCGCCTCCGTGTGGAGGGTGAAATCGTACGCGACCTGCACCTCGCCACAGCCGGGCTTCTTTCCCGCAAAATCGGCGGTCCCAGCGTGTTCCCCCCGATGCCTCCGGAAATCGCTTCTCTCAGTTACGCGGGAAATTTCCGCTGGGCCGAAAGCAAAGGCGAGGACCGCTACCGGCGGGGCATGTACACGTTCTTCAAACGCACAGCGCCCTATCCTGATCTCATGACTTTCGACTGCCCCGATGCGAATGTGACAAGCGTTCGGCGCACCCTTTCGAATACGCCCCTGCAAGCCTTAACAACCCTCAATGCCCAGACCTTTACGGAGGCGTCCCTGACCCTCGCCAGAAATGTGGCGGCCCCAAAAGGTCCCGCGGAAGGAGCCGAGACGGACGTTGTTAAAATGCGCCAACTGTTCCAATCCTGCCTCCTGCGAACTCCCGATGAAACTGAAACAACGCCCCTTCTCGTTCTCTTAAATACGGCGAGGGAAAGCTTTGTAAAAATGCCGGACGAAGCGAAAAAACTGGGCGGTTCACCCGAGGCAGCGGCATGGACCACCGTCGTGCGCATTATCCTGAACACCGACGAATTCATCACTCGCGACTGACCTCCGGACGCTTCGCCAAAGATTCTCCATCCAATCATCACGAGCCTTTTGTCACCATGAATCCTCTTCAGGAAGCCATTCAACTGACGCGTCGCAACTTTTTCACCACCACCGCGAACGGACTCGGAGCACTGGCCCTCGGCTCGCTGCTCGACTCGGAGAAGGTGCTGGGAGCGACTCCCGACCTCGCAACGCCCAACGCAGACCCGCTCGCGTCTAGAAAACCGCATTTCGCGCCGCGTGCTAAAAACTGCATCTTCATTTTTATGGAGGGTGCTCCGAGCCAACTGGACCTGTTTGATCCAAAGCCAAAGTTAAACGAACTCAACGGCCAGCCGCTGCCGGAAGAGCTGACTAAAAATGTCCGGTTTGCGTTCATCAAGAAAGAGTCCGCCGTGCTTATGGGCTCTCCGCGAAAGTTTGCAAAACACGGGCGCTCCGGCATGGAATTCAGCGACCTTTTGCCACATCTCGCTCAGTGCGCAGACGACCTGCTAATGGTGCGTTCCATGCACACCGACCAGTTCAACCATCATCCGGCGCAGCTCGTTTTAACGTGCGGGCGCAGCACCTTCGGACTGCCGTCCACCGGTGCATGGCTCAACTACGGGTTGGGAAGCGAATCTCGCGACCTGCCGGGCTACGTGGTGCTCACGGCGGGTCGCGGGACAAGCGCCGGCACATCCCTCTGGCAGTCCGGCTTTCTTCCAAGCGTCTATTCCGGCGTCTTGTTTCGAAACCAAGGTGACCCGGTCCTCAATCTCCGCAATCCCGACGGACTTCCGGCAGCGCTACAACGGCAGGGACTCGACGTGCTTGCCCAACTCAATGCGCGGCGTTTTGAGCAAATGCAGGACCCTGAAATTGCCTCGCGCATTTCCGCCTATGAGCTCGCATTCCGGATGCAAACAGCCGCCCCCGAATTTATTGATCTCTCCGATGAATCTCCGCAGACGCTGGAAATGTACGGAGTCGAACGCGAGGATTTGAAAATCAAGGCAGACCGGGGAGGCGGCCCCGGCCAGTACCGGAACTATGCCAAAAACTGCCTTCTTGCGAGACGTTTAGTGGAGCGGGGTGTGCGTTTTATAAACCTCGTGCACGCCTCCTGGGACCATCATTCCAACCTCGACACGGAGCTCGCGTACAACAGCGGCATGGCAGACCAACCCATCGCCGCGCTCATCAAGGACCTCAAACAACGCGGACTCTTGGACGAAACTCTGGTCGTTGTCGCCGGCGAGTTCGGGCGCACACCGCTGGGCGAAAACCGGGGCGGCAGCAAAAATGTGACCGGAAGGGATCATCATCCGAGCGCCTTTTCCATCCTGATGGCCGGAGGCGGCCTCAAGGGGGGCCTTACGTACGGAGAGACGGATGAAATCGGCTGGAACATTGTGCGTGACCCCGTGCACATCAACGATTTTCACGCGACACTTCTGCACCTCTTCGGCCTCGATCACCTTCGCCTGACCCATCGTTTCCAAGGCCGCGATTTCCGCCTCACCGATGTTGCCGGGAAGGTCGTGAATGAGTGGATTGCGTAGATGATGGCCTCCCTCCCCCCATTCCCTCCTTTTTTCCACTTTATCCCCCCTGATGAAGACCTTCGTTCCTACGCTGCTGTTTTGGAGTACGGGCGCAGTTTTGTTGTGCGCCCAAGGTTCTCAAGCCGACTATGAACGAGCCGCGTTGATCACCAAAGTGGCCGAGAACAAAGTTTTTAGAAGCCGCGTCGAACCCAACTGGTCGAAGGATGGCGAGTCTTTCTGGTACGAGAACACCCTTCCTGAGGGGAAGAAAGAATGCGTTGTCATCGACGCTCTCGCAGGCACGCGCAAAGTTGTAGACCGCCCGCCATGGGAGGCGAAGGTGGAAAAACTCACCCTGCTCCCCAAATCCCGCCCCAGTGTGAATGGAGGCGAGGCGACCCGAATCAGATTTATGAATCCAACGGAGGGCGAGGTTTTTCTGTTTTGGGTGGATGTGCAGGGCAGCCTCAAGTCCTATGGCTCCCTGAACCCAGGCCAGTCCAAATCGATCGGCACCTATGCAAGGCATGTCTGGACCGTCCAGGACGCCTCTGGAAAAAGTCTCGGCGTATGGGAAGCAAGCACAGGCCCCTGCGAGGTCAGTATCGGCGACAAAGCCGCGCCCCCCACCGAGGAACGGCAAGCCCCCGCGAAAGGCTCCTACAAAGCCTTCCTGAGAGACCACAATATTTGGCTCAAGCACAATGCCTCTGGGAAGGAAGAAGCCCTCACCTCTCGCGGAAGCAAGGAGGATGCTTTTGGAGGCAGTCTCCTGACCTCCCAGGACGGCTCTTATCTCGTTTGTCTTCAGACTATTCCGCCGCAGGAACGGAGGGTGCACCTGATTGAGTCCTCTCCCAAGGACCAGCTCGAACCCAAACTCACGTCTCACTCCTACCTCAAGCCCGGCGACCAAGTAGCAAAGTCGCGTCCGCGTCTTTTCGACCTCCAACGTAAAACCGAAATTACGGTTTCCGAGGACCTGTTCCCCAACCCCTGGTCGACAACTGAGCTCAGCTGGGCTGCTGACGGCCGAAGCTTTCGTTTTCTGTATAACGCACGAGGCCATCAGCTCATGCGCGTCTTAAGCGTGGATGCGGCGACCGGCACGGTTCGCACCATCGTGGAGGAAACAAGCCCCACCTTTATTGACTACTCTCAAAAGACCTTCCTCCACTGGTTAGATTCCAGCGGGGAACTCCTCTGGATGAGCGAACGCGACGGATGGAACCACCTGTGGCTTTATGATGTCGCCACAGGAAAGGTCAAACAACAGCTCACAAGCGGCAGTTGGGTGGTTCGCGGTGTGGAACAAGTCGACGAGGCCAAGCGCGAGGTCTGGTTCCGCTGCGCAGGCGTGTATAAGGATCAAGATCCTTATTACAATCATTTTGCCAGAGTCAACCTGGACGGCTCCGGACTCGTCTTTCTCACTCAGGCGAACGGCTTCCACAGTGGCCGCACCACCGATAGGAATAAAACCTCGCTCCAGTTTTCCCCCGACGGACGTTGGTTTTTGGATGTCTACTCCAGAATCGACCTTCCCCCCGTGACAGAGTTGCGCCGCAGCGCTGATGGAGCTCTGGTCTGCGCTGTGGAAAACAGTAATGCAACACCTTTACTCTCCACGCATTGGAGGGTACCTGAACCGTTTTCTGCCAAGGGCCGCGACGGAACCACGGACATCTATGGCGTCATTTTCAGGCCCTCAAATTTCACACCCTCAAAGACATACCCCGTCATCGAACAAATTTATGCGGGACCGCACGGATACTTTGTCCCCAAGGAATGGAACCCCTCATTGCGCTCGCAGGAGCTCGCAGAATTGGGCTTCATCGTGGTCCAGATCGACGGAATGGGAACCAACTGGCGTTCCCGCGTCTTCCACGATGTCGCCTGGAAGAACCTCAAGGACGGCGGCTTTCCCGACCGAATCGCCTGGCTTCACGCAGCCGCCGCGCGGTACCCGTATATGGACCTGAACCGCGTCGGCATTTACGGAGGAAGCGCCGGGGGCCAGAACGCCTTGGCCGCCCTTCTCCACCATGGCGACTTTTACAAAGCCGCCGCCGCCGATTGCGGCTGCCACGACAACAGGATGGACAAAATTTGGTGGAACGAAGCTTGGATGGGTTGGCCCATCGGTCCCGAATACGCCGACAACTCCAACGTCACGCACGCGGGAAAGCTCAAGGGCAAACTTTTGCTCACCGTCGGGGAGCTTGACCACAACGTGGATCCCGCCTCCACGCTGCAGGTGGTCAACGCGCTGATCAAAGCGGACAAAGACTTTGACTTCCTCGTCGTTCCGGGCGCCGACCATGGTGTGGGCGAAAGCCCGTACGCGGCGCGCCGCAGGATGGACTTTTTTGTCAAACACCTGCTCCGTACCGAACCGCGCTGGCGTTCCATGCATGGTCCCTAAGACTCCTCGGCGTTCTCGTGCTCCGAAGGGAACGCCGCGGGCGTGTTCAAATTCTCCCGCTCGACATCGCAGTCGAGAAACTCAGTCATGACCGGGCGAAATCATCGTAAGCCCCCTCGCGCACCTACCGGAGCATATTCAGAGGAGACATTCCGCCCCTTTCTGGGGCGATGTCCGACTGGGTGCGGCCGAGTTGGCACCACACGGCCGTCGAGAGGACCGGAACCTTTAACGCGCCCCGAGCCTCGCGATAATGCCGCGCGCAAGCTGCGGGAATCAGGCGAAAAGCAATTTCGACCTGACGGCTAATAGAGTAGGGAGACAAGGATGGTTTGCGGCCACTACCACTCCGTGTCCTCATCTCCCCCTCATCGAACCGGACGGGCGGATTTCCCGCATCCGGCTCTCGGAGGCTGTTCGCCGGTTTGCTTCATGATTTTCCGTAGGCAGCATGG
>CANJPY010000117.1 GCA_947476255.1 Chthoniobacteraceae bacterium
AACGCCACACGGCGATGCAAATGAAGCAAACCGGAGAACAGCCTCCGAGAGCCGGATGCGGGAAATCCGCCCGTCCGGTTCGATGAGGGGGAGAGGAGGACAAGGAGTGGTTGTGGCCGCAAACCATCCTCGTCTCCCTACTCTATTTATTGCTCCTGAACTTCTGCATCCACCGAAGCGACGGCCGACTGGACAATGTTCACCAGCTTGTCGGCGACAATTTCCCAGGACCATTTTTCCAAAAATTGCTCCCGGTCTGCTTCGTTGAAGCTTTGAACCGGCCGTTTCATGGCCTGGCGCAGTTGTTTTAGAAGCTGCTCGTAATCGGGCTCCAGAAGGGGCTCTGGGTTTTCGGCGGCTTTTCCTGCGTCCTGGCGGCGCGAGGCTGGAATGGGTGTGCAGATGCCGGGACGCATCCACCCATCCGCGCTTCCTCCTTCGGTGATTAAGACGGTGAGGCCGCAGGCTATGGCCTCCAAGGCGGCCCCATGAAAGGACTCCGAGCGGAAGGGGGCCACGTACACATCGGAAATGCCATAGAAAAAGTGAGCGTGCTGGAGAGAGACGGCACTGGGTAAGGAAAGCAGGCTGGCGATGGTGTTGTTCGTAATGAGGCCTGGATGAGACTGGTGCACGGATTCGATGGCTTGCTGCACGGATCCTTCAGGAGCAAAACTGTTTTCCCTCAAAAGCAGCCTCACCTTGCTGTTTTCTCTGTGCAATTCCGCGAACGCCCGCAGAAGAAGATCGCCTCCGCTTTCTTGGGACATGCTGCCGACGTGGGTGATGACAAATTCGTCCTGGCCGATGCCCATCTGGGTGCGGACTTGGGCGCGCCCGGTTGGATTGAAGGGATAGAATGTTTTACGATCGACGCCAAAGGGGACGACAAAGACGCGCTCAGGCTGCATTCCCGCCCGCACGAGTCTGTCCCGAGACCACGCGGAGGGCGTGATGACGCGGTTCCTGCCTTCGGTGAACTGACTGGGTGCGGGGAGGGAGGGTGGCAGCGTGGAACTTGGCGAAAACGATTCGCTGGAAATGAAATGAAAGACCACTTTCGCGGTTTCCTGCGAGAGGGTGGGAGGAGAGACCACATTGAAGACAACCTCCGGGGTTTCCTGCTTGTGCCAGGGGATGAAGGAGAGAGTGCGAGCCGCTGCTTTATGGAAGTTGGGCAAAGATCCTGGGTCTACTTTTAGGAAATCGGGAGTGGGTAGCGGGGCACTCAACAACTGTAACTCCCTTTTTGTGGAGAGAGCTACGAGCTGAAATTCATTAGAGACGCACAGAGGCTGATTGGTGTTGCGCAAACTGCGCACCACCACGGAATGGACTTTCGAGGGAGGCGTGTGCCCAGTGGCTTCCCAGAACAGGCGTTCCAAATCCCGGGTGTACTTGATGCAGTGTTCGCGAGTCCTGCGCGCGTTGGAGGCCAGAAGGCGCTGCCGGATGGCTGCAAGTTCGGTGCGATTAGTGGCAAGTTCGACGGCGCGGTCTTCGTATTCTTGGTGCGAAAAGGTGACGAGTTCCGGCAGTCCCAATTCGTGGAGGACGCTGTAGCCCATGCGCGCGACGAAGGTGTCTCCCGCCAGCGTGAGCAAGGGCACCCCCATGCGGAGGGTGTCGTTGGCAGTGGACCCGGCATTGTAGGGATGGTTGTCGAGAAAGAGATCCGAATTTGGCACGCGAGCGAGGTGGATGCCATAGGGAAGGCGCGGCGCGAAAACGAGGCGTTCTTCGGAGATTCCATGTTGAGCCGCAAAGTCTTTGAGGTTGGCGGTGGCCCAAGGGTTGTCGTCGACCAACCAGAGAATACTGTCGGGAACGCGCTTTAAAATGCGCAGCCAGGAGGCGCACATTTTGGGGTTCAATTTCGTGACGTTGTTGAAGGAGGCAAACACGAATTTGTCCGGCGGCAACCCCTGGGCTTCTCGCTCCGAGGTGGGGAGCACGGCTTGTTTGCTGTCGAAGGGCAGAAAGGAGTGCGAGAGGTAGAGCGGTTTCTCGGTGAAAAAATCAGCCAGTTTCTCGGGAAGAGCGATGCGGTCGGCGATGACATGATCCACCCACGGCAGGGCGGTGGTGCCAATGTAACCGAGCCAGGTCGCCTGAACGGGAGCGGGCCGGAAACTCAGGACGCCAATGCGGGTGTTGGAGCTCACGCCGTTGAGGTCGATGAGCAGGTCAATTTCGTGCGCTAAAATCCGGCGGGCAATTTGTTCGTCGGAGAGGTGCCGCACGTGCTCGAAGTGTTCGAAGGCGGCGATGAGCCTTTGGCGGTGCTCGGAGTGGTCGTCCTTGGAGACACAAAAGCCAAACGTTTCGAATCTGGAGAGATCATGGCACTCGAAGAGTTCGGCCAGGAGCAAACCGACAGCGTGGATGTTAAAGTCCGAGGAGAGGTACCCTATTCTTAAGCGGCGGTGAGAGTAGCTGCGCCCCTCGCTCAGGGGGGACTCTTGAGCGGGATACAGTTTGAGGGCGAGTGCCCGGGCGCAGTAAAGTTGTTGGATGGCATTATCGGATTCACCGAGCATGGCCATCGGGCTTGTGGCCAGAAGCATGTCGCATTTCGAATGGCCTGGAAGCTCGCCGTAGGTCGGCCAGAGGCAGCGTTTTTGACGCACTCTGAGCCAGTGCTGAAGGGCATTTGTTTGTTTGGGTTTAAGCTGAAGGCTCAAAGCAAGCGCTTCTGTCGCCTGATCGTAAATCCCCAGAATTTCCGACATCCTGCCGACTTGGTTGAGTCCCACGCACCGCTGCTCAGGGGTGAGGTTTGCGTAGGCTAGGATCCGCCATTTTTCGATGGCCTTTTTGGGTTCTCCCAAACGCTCTAACACTAAACCAATGTTCAGCAAAGCTTCTGGGAAAATGGGGCGGGCGGCGAGAGCCAGTTCATAGGCCTCGAGTTCCTCTTCCAAGCGCCCCAAGCTCGAGAGTGTCACTCCTAAATTGAAGCACGCCAGATAGCGGTGGGGGTCCTTGCTCCCCCGTACCCAGAGTTGGTACGCCGCCACACAGGCTTCCATATCGCCCTTTTCTTTGAGCCCTTCGGCGCACTTCACAATTTCGGTGGTATCCATGCGCCCCGTTTCGATGCGCCGTTGCACATCCTTGGGAAGAGTGAGGCCAGACGCCGGCCCCGTGGCGATGGTCTTGTGAGGCGGAACGTTTTTTTTCATGCTTCGAAGGAGACGTCTAATCTTGAAGTGAACTTAAACTGAAGCAAACTTCAAGCGAGTGGCAAAGGGTTCGCTTGGCGAAATAGCTGCCAGGCCGAGGCGGGCGCAGGTGTCGTTGACAACGAGCGCGCCTTTTGGCGAGGCGGGTTGCTTGGGTCGAAGGACGTTCTGGGGCGCTCCCCGGGAGGCGATGCAAGGAGCGGGCAGACTTGACTCGGTCCAGGACCGCCGCGAGAGTGCGGGAAGGTCTTTGACGGAGCGGCTTTCCGAGCTCTGGTTGGCGTCTATCCGTGAGTAAATAGCTTTCTCTAAATTTTTAAGTCATTTGTGAGTGCTTCGCTGCAGCTACAGCAATGGGAGGCCCTTCGGTCTTTGTTAAACAAGGCGGTGGAACACAGCGCCTTTCAACGTTCGCGACTGGGGGCTGTGGTTGCGCAAATAAACTCGCTTGCAGACTTCTCTCAAAGAGTTCCGCTCACCAAAAAATCGGCCCTCGCTGAGGATCAGAACTGCAATCTGCCTTACGGCACCAACCAGACCAGAGCCGCCCATCAATACCAACGCTTCTGCCAAACTAGCGGCACCACGGCGCGGCCTCTTGCCGTTTGGGATACGGCGGAGAGTTGGGAGTGGCTTCTGCAAAATTGGCGGGAGGGTTACCGGATGGCAGGGGTGAAGCCGGGAATGGTGGCCTTTTTTGCCTTTTCGTTCGGGCCCTTCCTTGGCTTTTGGACCGCCTTTGAAGCCGGTTTATCGCTGGGGCTGCGCTGTATTCCGGGGGGAGGCTTGGGAACGATTGCCCGACTGCACGCCCTTCTTGAACATCAGGTGGAAGTGCTCTGCTGCACGCCCACGTACGCGCTCCACCTTGCGGGGGCCGCGCGCCAGGCCGGAGTGGACCTCTCCCAAAGCAGGGTGCGTCGAATTTTGCTCGCAGGCGAACCCGGGGGGAGTCTTTCCGCGGTCCGTTTGCAACTGGCCCGGGCCTGGCCCGCGGCTGAGGTGGTGGACCACTACGGCCTGACAGAAGTGGGTCCCGTTGCGTTTGGCCTCGAAGGAACTCCCAGCGGCCTGCGTGTTTTGGAAGAACGCTATTACGCCGAGGTGCTGGACGCCTCGGGAGCGCCCGTGGCTCAAGGAGAACTCGGCGAACTGGTGCTCACGCCCCTGGGCCGCTGCAGTTGGCCGCTTTTCCGTTACCAGACGGGCGATGTCGTGCGCCCGCGCAGAACTGCCGCAGGATTGGAGTTGGAGGGGGGGATTTTGGGCCGCATGGATGACATGGTGATTGTCAGAGGGGTGAATTTGTATCCAAGTGCAGTTGAGGAGGTAGTGCGGAAAGTTCCGGAAATTGGAGAGTACCGTGTCACTGTCCACAAGGGGGCGGGTTTGGCTGAAATCTCGGTTGAAATTGAAAGCCCGGGTTCGGAGGGCGTTGCGCCCCAGTTGGAGGCTGAGTTCGAGCGCGCCTTTTCACTGAGAATCCCTGTCAGGGAGGTGCAGAAAGGGACACTTCCCCAATTCGAAATGAAGGCGCGCCGCTGGGTGTAAGCCTGAGGGCTGCGTCCCGTTGGCCTGAGGGCTGCGTCCATGGGCAAACTTGCGTTTCCGCGTCTTGCCGCTGCCGCCCGCTGGGACGGATTTGTGCCTGATGGGCCGCGCCCACCGTATCAGAGGGTGCCAAGGCTGGACACTGTTCAACTGGGGCGCTGTTCGAGTTTTTGAACTCGGTCGGTCAGTTTGTGCAAACGCCTCACATAAGCGACTTGCTCCCGGTACTCACCCGCGGGCACGGCCGGGGACCCCATGAACATACCACCGGCCTCCAGGGTCTTGCTCACCCCCGATTGGGCGCTCACCACCACGCGGTCTTCAATTTCAAGGTGTCCGGCGACGCCGACTTGGCCGGCTAGCGTCACCCGGTTTCCCAAGTGTGTGCTGCCCGAAATTCCCACTTGGGCGACGATGAGGCAGTGCTTGCCGATTACCACGTTGTGGGCGATTTGCACCAGATTATCGATCTTGGTTCCTTCGCCAATCCAAGTGCGTCCAAAACGTGCGCGGTCGACGGTGGTGTTGGCGCCGATCTCAACGTCATCGTCGACTTGCACAATGCCGACCTGCGGTATTTTGACTTGGCGGCCCTTGTCATTCTCAAACCCAAACCCATCACTGCCGAGCACCACCCCGGCGTGTAAAGTGACACGATCACCCACCACGCAGCGGGCGGCCACGGTCACTCGCGGGTGTAGGAGGCAGTGTGCGCCAATGTGGGCATCGTGCCCCACGTAGGAGTGAGCGCCGATGACGGTGCCATCGCCGATGGAGGCGCCGGATTCAAGCACTGCAAAGGGTTGGATGGAGACGCCAGCTCCGAGACGGACGCCTTCGGCGATGCAGGCAGAGGGATGAATGCCGGCTGGAAAAACAACGGGAGGTGGAGCGAAATGGGCCACCAACCGTGCGAAAGCCAGAGAAGGATTGGGGACGCGGATGAGAAAGGGCGTGACCTGTTCCGCGAAATCGGGGGCCACGAGGACTGCGGCGGCCTGGGAGCGGCGGAGCGCCTTGAGGTACTTGAGGTTCCCCAGAAAGGTGACTTCGCTGGGGGTGGCCTCGGCGACGGAGGCGACGCCGCTGATGCGCAAAGCCGGCGGGAGGCTCTCGGTAAAACACAACTGGCCGCCCACGAGGGCGGCCAGTTCTTGCAAAGTGAGTGTGGAATTTGCGGCCATCCGCAAAAACTACTTCTTCTTCGCTTCTGCGTTAAGCTTAGAAATGACGTCTGCCGTGAAATCGAACGCTTCTTTGGAATGCACGAGGACATTCACAGCGTTCAAGCTCTGGCCGGACTTGTCGAAAACCAGATCGTAGCTCTGTGCCTTGACCACGTCTGTGACCACCTTGTTGATTTCTTCCACAAGGGAGTTCCGAGAACGCACGGACTGCTCCGAAAGCTGACGCTCACGGGTCTGCTGGAATTCCTGCACTTCGCGCTGCATGACGCCCAGTTCCTGGATTTTCTCGTTGAGCGCCTTGGACTTTTCAGCCTTGGCCTTTTCGGAAAGTTCGGGTTTTCCGGCTTCTTCGTTAAGCTTACGGGCCTGCTCTTGGGCTTTGTTGAAGGTTTCCAGACGATCGTCCAGCTCCTTCTTGGCTTGGGTGCGGGCTTCGTTAATTTTCCCTTCCGCGTCCTTGGTCTTGTAGTATCCATCGAACACAGCCTTCATGTCGATGGTGCCGACTTTGAGATCTGCGGCCTGAGACGTGGTCAAAAGGGTACCGAGGGAGAGGACGAGTGTGGCAACAATGCGAGTGAGTTTCATGTGATAATCTAAGGGGTAACTATAAGGGGATTTCTCCAATGGAGAAGGCCTAATGGTTGTTTTTTTTTTAGACAAACAGCAAGTCAGAATTTGACTAAAATTGATAGCCGACGTTGAAGTTAAACCGGCCACGGCCGGAATTCTCAAAGCGAGAATCCGTTTTGCTTGGAATGGCGTAATCGATGCGCACGGGGCCGATCGGCAAGTCCAAACGCAAGCCGAGGCCGTAGTCGGAGTTATAGCCGCTCGTTGTAAAGTCGTAGGCTGCTTCGTTTACAAAACCTGCGTCGTAGAAGAAGGCGCCGCGGACCTTGTCGACGACCGGCACCGTGTACTCCACCGTTGCGCGGGCGAGGCTTCTGCCGCCCAGCGCTTCGTGGTCGGAATTTTTGTAAACGACTTTCCCGCTGCCCCCGACCTCATGGTACTTGAACCCGCGCAGGTCGTTGGAGCCGCCCAGGAAGAGACGGTCATACAGGGGAACATACCGGCTGGATTCATCCATGCCACCAGCCGTTTTCGCGTCATACGCTGTGTTTTTGGTTCCCCAAGCGTCCACGACCCCAATCTGACCATTCAAGGTCAGGATGGTGTCCCATTTTAACTTGAAATATTTGGACGCCTCCAGATTCCAGCCGTAGATCTGGATGTCTCCGCCCAATGGACCGCCACTGACGAAAGTGGAAAAATCCACCCGCTCTCCCTTGCGCGTGAGGAACAAAGAGTCGCGAGAGTCGTAGGTGACGCCTGTAAAGATCTGGCTTTTGATCTGTGCTCCAATTTCGCGCAGAATGATGACCGCTGGGGTTTCCTCTCCCAGAGTCGTAGTGTTGATACCGGAGACGCCTCCCAGCTTGGCCTGCTCGACTCTGTAGCCCAGGCGGCCGAACGAAAACTCGGTCAGAGGCTTGCGTGAAACCAGTTCAAAGCCAAGTCTTTGGGTGTTGTAGGCGCTTGCCGAATATTCGTCTTTGTGGTAGAAGAGTTCTCCCCCCAAGGACAACTTGTGGTCCATGAAATACGGCTCCGTCAGGCCGATGGACGCGTCCTGCCGTTTTGCGCCGTATTGCACGCGGGTACGGAACTTTTGGCCGCCTCCCGTGAAGTTGGGCCAGTTAGTGGCGTCAAAATTACTCTGGGTGAGTTCCACGAAACCCAGAAGGCTGTCCACGGAGGAGAACCCTGCCCCGAAATTGAGGGATCCCGTTCGCTTTTCCTCAAGCACCACGTTGAGGTCGCGCAGGTCTTTGTCTCCAGATTCCGATGGATAAACGTCCACCTTCTGGAAGAAATTGAGATTGTTCAACCTCTGTTTGCTCGCTTCCATGCGCACAGTGTTGAAAAGCTCGCCCGGAGCCAGCGCCAATTCCCGACGGATCACTTTGTCCTTCGTGCGGGTGTTCCCCGTGATGCTGATGCGTCCGACATGGGCCGGCGCTCCTTCCTCCAAGTTGAAGGTGATGTCGGTCACATGGTCCCCCCCCGCAGATGGCCGTGCTCCGGCTTGAAAATCCACGTAGCCTTTTGCGCCGTAGAGATCTTGGAGTGCCTTGACGTCCGCCTGAATCGCCGCCGGCGAGAATACGGCACCGGATTTCAGTTTTGTGACCTTTTCAATCTGGTCCTGCCCGAAAAGTTTGCCGCCTTTAAAGGAAACACGGCCCACTCTGTAGGGAGCGCCCTCGCTGATCACAAAAACGACCTCCACTTTTCCATTGAGTCTGTTCACGTTGGGTTCGCGAATCTGCACATCGGAGTAGCCTTTGTTCTGATAAAACTCACGCAGGGCGATGGCGTCGTCGCTTAATTGTTCCTGCACGACCCGGCCTGTTTTTAAAATAGGACTGAGAACCGGGCGGTACTTACGCGTCTTGATGACTTTGAGCAGCTCGCTGGAACTGAAGCGTGTGTTGCCCTCAAAACGCACCGCCTTAATGGCCGTCTTTTTGCCTTCCTGAATCTGATAGAGCACGCGTGCCGTGCCGAGTTTGTCATTACCGTCGAGCTTGTAGGTCACAGAAACGTCCGTGAATCCCTTGGAGGCGTAATATTCTAAAATCTTTTGCCGATCCGCCTCCATGGAGGCTTCGCTTGCGGAATCTCCGGGTTTTACCGAAATTTTATCGCGGATTTTGCTCAGCTTTACCTCCTGAGCGCCCTGAATTTCCACGGCTGTCACCCGAGCCTTGGCCTGCAACACCACGATGACCTTCACCCCGTCGCCTTTGGGCTCTCCAAAGATGCGCACATTGACCACATTCCCTGTGGCGTAAAGGTTTCGAATATCTTCCTCAACCACCTGCTCGGAATACGCCTGTCCCACGCGGGTGCGCATGTTGGCCAGAAGACGTTCCTTGGCCACTGTGGCGGGACCCGCGTACTGCACCTCGATTTCCACGACGTTGGGAGCCTTGTTTGGAGCGGGGGCATTTTGGGCCTGCACGCCCGCAGAGAGGATTGGCGCGACGGCGGCCATGCAGAGGACGGAGGGAACAATTCGAGGATTCATAGATAAAAACAAACTGTTTTACTCTTTATGAAAGAGCAGACCAGTGAAGGTTCAAACTGCATTTCACGCGGTGCGCTCGGCCGCGTCAAGTTACCATTTGCCTAGGAGCCCAAACGAATCTTCGTTCGAAGCGGGCGCTTCCAGACAAAAATTCCCCCACCGATGGGCCCGACTGCCCTGAGGTAAACCTCAAAATGACGGGTTTTCTCAAATCTCGCCGCCGCAAAGATTGGTTCTCGAGTCCTTGTTTCATTGTGGCTAATGATTCGAGCCGACTAGGTTTAATTCATTCCGGACACCCTCCTTTTCTCCAATGAACCGACGCGATTTTTTAACCACCACGGCCGCTGCCCTCGCAGGAACTGCCCTCGCTCCCGCCCAGATTCCGGGCGCAACCCTCAAAAAAGCCGTCAACCTCGGCATGATCAAAGGCCCGGAAGGAGCTTCGATTACGGACCGCTTTAAAATGGCTCGCGATGCCGGCTTTGAAGGGGTCGAGCTGAATCTGCCCGACGAAAAACTCAGCGTGGAGATTCTGCAGGACGCCAAAAAACAGAGTGGCCTTGAAATCGCGGGAATCATTTGCACCCCCCATTGGAGTTTCCCGCTCTCGGATCCGGACCCCGGCAAGCGTGAGCGCACGGTGCGCGGTCTGCAGCTTGCTCTGCAGCAGGGCGGGGAACTAGGTTGCAAGCGCGTTTTGCTAGTGCCGGGAGTGGTCAACGCCCAAGTCAATTATGAGCAATGCTGGGAGCGGGCGGTGGAAGGGATCAAGCGCTGCATTGAAACGGCGGAGAAGTCCAAGTGCCATATCGCCGTCGAAAATGTATGGAACCAGTTCATCATGAACCCTATGGAAGCGGCCCGGTTTGTGGACACCTGCCAGAGCCCGTGGGTGGGCTGGCATTTTGACATTGGCAATTGCGTCGTCTACGGCTGGCCCGAACACTGGCCCCAGATCCTTGGGAAACGTATTTTGAATCTCCATATCAAGGAGTTCAGCCGCAAAAAAGCGAATGACGAAGGCTTGCGCAAGGGGTTCGGCGTGGAACTAGGGGAAGGGGATGTGAACTGGCCCGTTTTGATGCAGGCGATTCGTGAAACGGGCTACAACGGGTATGCCATTGCCGAGGTGGGGGGTGGCGATGCCGCGCGACTCCAGTTTCTGTCGGAGCGCATGAGCAAACTTATCAACGGATGAACCTTCCTGCGTTTCAACTGGGCGGCGAACTTTCCATCAACCGGCTGGGCTTCGGCGCCATGCGCTTGTGCGCCCAGCCCGGAAACTTCGGTCCCTTTCCGGATTGGGCCGCCGGCAAACGCCTGGTGCGCCGGGCGCTGGAGCTGGGGGTGAACTTCATCGACACCGCCCATGCGTACGGGCCCGGGTGGAATGAGACGCTCCTTGGCGAGGCTCTCGAAGGCGCCGGCGAAAACGTCGTCATCGCCACCAAGGGGGGCGTGGAGAAAACGGCGCCCGACCGGGTTTTTCCCGATGGGCGCCCGGAACAACTCCGGTTGCGGTGTGAGGAGAGCCTGCGGCGGTTGCGTTTGGAACGCATCGATTTGTACCAGTTGCACCGACCGGATCCCGCAGTCGCTTTTGCCGAAAGCGTGGGCGCCCTTGTCCAACTTCGGGCGGAGGGGAAGATCCGCTGCATTGGGTTGTCAAATGTCACTCTTTCCCAAGTGCAGGAAGCGCTTGCCTTGACTCCGGTGGCTTCTGTGCAAAACCGCTACAACCTGCAGGAGCGGGGGGACGAGGAAGTGTTGCAGTTTTGTGCCGCTCACGGGATTGCCTATATCCCGTGGGGGCCGCTTGCAGCGAAACCCTTTGCGGCGGAGGCTCCCCTCTCTCAAGATACACGCCTAGGTGAAATCGCCCGCCCGCTCCATGCCACGGCGGGTCAAATCGCGCTTGCAGCGCTTCTGCATCATTCTCCAAATGTGGTGCTTATTCCAGGAACAACCTCCCTGGTGCATTTGGAGGAAAACCTCGGAGCGGCTCGACTCCAGTGGGACGCCAAAATCCAGGCGGCCCTCGACGAGGCGGGGTAAAAAGGCGAAATCTGCGATATTTCGCGAAACTTAGGACCGCCGCTGGTGTTGTAGAGGGGACGCATCAGGCTTGGCGCTGGCTTCCGCCCCCCCATGGAGCGAGAGCGAGGCTTGACGCAGCGTCTTTCCATGAAGCGTCTTTCCATGAAATGACCGGGGCCCGTAACAACTTCTTGGGAAGGCTCTTGGGGACATACATGGAAGCCGCCCTCTCCCCTCAAAGAAATCTGACCCTCAAAAATAGAACAACCTGATGAAAAAACTCCCCACTCTCGCCGCCCTTGTGGCGCTGACCTCCCTTTCCGCTTTTGCCCAAGACAAACCCGAGGACAAGCCTGAGGCGAAACCGGAAGCCAAAGCCGAAGCCAAACCCAAGGACGAAGCTAAAAAGGCCGACAGGCCGAAGCTCACTCGCGAGGAGCAATTCAAGAAGTTGGATAAAGACGGCAACGGTTCTCTCAGCATCGACGAGTTCCGCGGCAAAGCGGAGGCATCCAAGGTGGAAGCCGCTTTCAAGGCGCTCGATACCAACGGTGATGGCGCTGTGAGTTTGGAAGAATACGTCGCAGGCCCTCAGAAAAAAACGAAGAAGAAGGAATAGTCTTACTCTCCTTTTCCAAGGGGAAGGAGTGCCCGAGAGGCGTTCCTTCCCCTTTTTGCTATCGGTTTGCGCGCACCCGCGCTTCCGCGCTGGCTGATGCCTCTAGCGCCCCTGTTCCTCGACCGACCCGAGTCGCTCCAAAAGCAGGCGCCTGAGATTTTCGGGAATAGGCGCTGCTTGCAACGCCCCCGTGGCCGCGGTGACGCCCGCGTGCACGGCCACAACTTCTCCCCGGGCCACAACCTCGCCTCCCGGAACCGCACGAAACTCAAACCCGTAGCATACGGAGCGGTTGCGCACTTCCTTGAGCACAAGAACCGCCTCGACTTCGTCCTCGAACCGCAACGGCTTTAGGTACTCACAACTTGCTTTGACACGGGGCCAGCCCGTGGCGGTTCCCCCTTCGCTCGCATGGACAGAGAAGCCCAGAGAGCGCAAAAACGCGTGTTCAGCGGCTTCCATCCACCGGAAAAAGTGGGCGAAGTGAACAATCCCAGCCATGTCGGTTTCGCAAAACTCGACGGTGCGCCGATGTCTAAATTCAAAGCCCATTAAGGCATCAAGGCGAATGCCCACTCCGGGGTCAACTCTCTTTCCTCTGCGCCCTCTCCGATAAACGCAAAAAATGCGTCGCCATCCGCGCCATCGAATATTTCCCATGCACGGCCTGAAACGCCGCCGCTCCAAGTTCCACGCGCTTGGGGGTGTCCAGAAGCAGCCTCTCCAGCGCCTCGGCCAGTGCCGCGGGATGGTTTTCCTCCACCAGCACTCCCCCGCCCGTGGCTTCTAAAATCTCCGGAAACGCCGCCACGCGCGGTTGCACCACAGGCACTCCACAGGCCATCGCTTCCAACAAATACAACCCAAACGCCTCTCCGTAGGACGCAGGCACCGAAACCAGGCTCAGCGACTTGAGGAAATCAATTTTTTCTTCGCGGCTGATATTCGGCAAAAACTCCGCGAACTCCAAAAGGCCTGCTTCGCGCAAGAGTTCCTTCTGTTGTTCCAGATACGGCGCGTCCTCGGTAATCATCGTCCCCGCACAACGCAAACGCACCCCCTTCACCTTGCCCCGCCGGTGGATTTCAATAAAGGCTTCCACCAGCGTTCCTAAGCCTTTCCCCCGGATAAAACGCGCCAAATAGCCAATCACAGGATGGGCGGGCGGGGTTTGCGCCGGTGCGTATCCCTCCAAGGCCATCCCGTTTGGAATCACCTCTATCTTTCCCGCCTCCAGTCCCAGACGCCTTTCCATGACACCCGCGAAAAAACGGCTCGGAGCCACGACCCCGTCCAGTTCTCCAATGCGCCGCCCCATCTCTTTCCACGCCTCTGTTTTCCACGGTTCCGGAAGTCCGTCTAAAAAACTGTCCTCTCCTTGCAGCGAACAAAGCACCGGCACCCCCGTTTCGCGCTGCAGGCGCCTGGCCACTCCCGCGAGCAACCCAGTGGAGAGCCAGATCACGTCCGGTCGCTCGCTCTGGAGAATCCAATGCACGAGTTTGTCGATCTCGCGGTTCTGCGCACCCTCCTCCCCCTGCAACATTGATAGTGTGATGGCTGCGGTATCCGCGCCCTGCGTCATCCCTGAAAAACGGCCCAGCCATTTGAGCAGTGCCGGATGATCCAACCAGCGGTCCAACCAGCGGGGGGCCTTTCGAAACCAAGGCAGCCGTTGCTGCAAGTACACATTGAGGCCTCCAAACAGGACGGGGGCGTGGGGGGATGCCGCCGATTCTTCGAGGGTGAGAGGCAAATAAAGCGGGAGCAATACGGCATCATGCCCCGTTTGGCAAAGCTGCTTGGCGAGCGCATTGTCGCGCATACAGACCCCACAATAGTAGCTTCCCGTGCCGGGAGTCAGGAAAAGCAGCTTCATTGGTAGAGATAATCCCTAGGGGACCTCCTTCTTGGAGGCCTTGGAGCCCTCTTCGTTCTTCTCCGCATTCTTGACTTCGTCCCACAGCACATCCAAGGCCTCCAGACTCGCTCCCTCGGAGGGGATCCCGCGCGCGCGCATGCGTGCCTCCACCCCCCGAAACCGACGCGCGAACTTGTGGGTGGCGCCGCTGAGCGCGACCTCGGGGTCCACCTTGAGTTTGCGGGCGAGGTTGACCACCGAGAATAACAGATCGCCCAACTCTTCCTCCAACCGCGCCCGTCCCTCAGGCTGCGCCTCCTCCACTTCGCTTAATTCCTCCCGAACCTTTTCAAAAATGGGAGTCACTTCCTGCCAGTCGAAACCAATCGTCGCCGCCTTTTTCTGGACCTTCGCAGCGTACTGAAGCGCCGGCATTCCCTCGGAAATTCCTTCCAAAACGGAAGCTTCCGTCCTAGCTCCTTTCTCCTGAAGTTTGATTTCCTCCCAGCGCACCAGAACTGCTTCCGAGTCTGCAGCGTTTTCGGAACCAAAGACGTGGGGATGGCGGCGCACCAGTTTCTCAGAGATCCCCAGCGCCACGGCTTCAAAATTGAAGCGGGTTTCTTCCGCGGCGATTTGAGCGTGGAAGACAACTTGTAAGAGCAGGTCGCCGAGTTCTTCGCAGAGGTTGGGATCGTCCTTTGCATTGATGGCGGCCACCACCTCGTAGGCTTCCTCCAGCAGTCCGCCGCGCAGGGAGGCATGGGTCTGTTCGCGGTCCCAGGGGCAGCCTTCTAGGGAACGTAACGAGGCCACCACCTTGCACAGTTGGTCGATGGCAGGCAGGGAGGGGTCGGGTGGAAGATGGCCGGGCATGGGGCGCAACCTTACCCGAGCCCTTCGCGGATTCAATCTAGGGAAACGCTTTGGGCGGGAAAAATGCGCGCTGGTTCCAGCCTCTCCTATCCGTTCTTTGAACTTTAAGGATGCCTGAAAGAATTCAGTCCGCTGGGGAGCGGCAGACAGGCCCACGGGTCAACCGGGAAGGATGCGATTCGACTCCTTCCAATCTGGATAAGCGGCCACATGCGCAATCAGGTCCTGGTGCGGATCCGACTCTGGGGCCGGTGCGATGAGCCAATCCCAAGCTTCGGCGGGGGGAGGCAGGGGTACTTGGTGCAGAACCTCCCGCCGCTCCGTCGGTGGCGCTTGGGGGGGCTGCGCAGGACGCCGGCTCCACGCCACATCCGTGATCAAGGCGCTGTGGCCTGAGCGCTGGCGTAGATACGTCAAATGACTTTCAATCAAATGCCGTTGAAACGCACGAATCTCGCCGGGGGGATGTGAAGTCCGCAGAAATTCAGCAGGCGCGCATCCCAACTGCGAGAGCAGGTTCACCGACACGGTTAAATCAACGCTCTCATCGTCCTTGAACAAGTCCAGCTCAAGGCGTGGAAGCGGCGCGCCCGTTTTGCGCGCCCGTATTAAAAACGAGGCGGTGCCGGTCACGTCCGCTTGCAGACAGCTGACGTTGGGGAAAAGCGAGGCCTGCAGGTGGCAAGAACGGGAATGCACCACGTCGACCAACACCACGGTTTGGAAAAGATCGGAAAGTTCAGCAAGAGGAATGTCGTGGAGTAAACCTGCGCCAAAAAGGACTGCCTTGCGCCGGTTTTTTGCCAGGTGTGCGGAGCGCATGATTACGGCTCGAGTGCGTTCCAAGTGCGGTTTCCAAGGGACTGCGCACCGTTTGTAGCGTGCTTCTACGTCCAGAGATGCCTTGTCCAAGTCCATTGCGCGTACAAAATCCACCGGCAAAGAGAGGTGCGTCTGAATGAGGCTTGGTGCGGGCATGGGACAAAGCGGGCGTTTAGCCCTACTTCGCGGACTCGTGGCGAAAAACGTCTATTTTCGGGCGGCTTGTTGATGTAAGTGCCTCATCTTCAGTTTGTGAAGTTTTAAAAGCACTTGTAGTGCCGACCTACCCCCTTGCGGCCCTTTTTCAGTCAGTGGTTTGAT
>CANJPY010000118.1 GCA_947476255.1 Chthoniobacteraceae bacterium
CAGATGCCGGAGGCATCACAGCCAATAGCCGGTCGGTTGAGCGCCAGCGATACCACCGGACCACACCCAAAAAACCAACGCATCCCGGAGGGATGCAAGAGGGTGCACAGCGCATGACCCTCATCTGGTACCACGCAGCTTCAGACAGCCCCATCACACTCTGGCATCCCTTTGGGATGCGTGTTTGTGGGGCTAGAAGGTACCGGTGGTGTCGCTTCGCTCAACCGCTAATGGCTGGGACCCCTCCGGGTTCAGGCAGTCTCGCGCTCCATGGGAAAGTGAGCACATGGGGAAGACAGTCCTGTCTTCCCCGGCTTTGGAGACAGCGCACGGAGGCTCACCCAGTGGGTGAGGCCCAAAAGAGGTTCTATTGACATGTATCAGACTCTTCTGCATAGAGTTACATAAAGTGTGCCGCGCTTTCATTGCCGCATTTAGGTTTATGGATGATTCAAAGGCCTCAGCACCTGAGAGCGCACGCCCCAGCTCCGCAATGACTGTCTGTGTTTTTGGAGCGTCAAAGCGGAGCTGGGGCTCCGCGGTCCCGGGAGAAAAAGACCAGTTTTCTTCAAGATTTGCTGTTAGACTGCCGGCCATTCGTCCTGTCCTCATGCGTATACTCTCCAAAGCCCTCCTCTCAGCTTTCCTGCTGCACTGTTTACTCACGCCTCTGCGCGCAGCCCCCACCAAGCCGAATATCCTGGTCGCCATCGCCGACGACTGGTCCTTTGGCCACGCTGGCGCGTACGACTGCCGCTGGGTCAAGACCCCCGGCTTTGATCGCGTCGCGAAAGAGGGGGTCTTGTTCAACCGCTTTTACACCCCCAGCGCCAAATGTTCGCCTTCGCGCTCCGCGATTCTTACAGGACGCAACCCCTGGCAACTCGGAGCCGCTGCCAATCATTGGCCGACGTTCCCTCCCGAGTTTAAAACCTACCCCGAAACTCTCGCCACACACGGGTATTTTGTGGGTATGACCACAAAGGGCTGGGGCCCAGGAACCGCGAACGATGCCGACGGCAAACCCCGCCAAATGGCCGGAACGCCCTTCCACGCGCGAAAGACGGAGCCTCCCACTCCTGAAATTTCCAAAAATGATTATGCCTCCAACTTCTCGGATTTTCTAAACGCCAATACCGACTCCAAACCGTGGTGTTTTTGGTACGGAGGCCTCGAACCGCACCGCAGCTACGAGTACGGCTCCGGCATCGCCAAGGGTGGCAAGAAGCTCACGGATATCGACCGCGTTCCCGCCTACTGGCCCGATACCGAAACGGTGCGCAACGACATGCTCGACTATGCCTTCGAAGTGGAACACTTCGACCGCCATCTCCAAAAGATGCTCCAGGAACTCGAAACACGGGGCCAGCTCGAGAACACCATTGTGATCGTCATGGCAGACAACGGCATGCCGTTTCCGCGGAGCAAGGGCCAAAACTACGAGATCGCCAACCACCTGCCCCTGGCGATCCGCTGGCCCGCAGGCATCCCCTTCCCCGGACGGATTGTGGACGATTATGTGAGCGTGATTGATCTGGCGCCGACCCTCCTCGAAATCGCTGGCGTCGCCTGGAAAGACTCAGGCATGGCGCCCGCCACGGGGCGCAGTTTTCTAGCGCTGCTCCAATCCGAGCGTTCTGGCATCCTGGATGACACGCGGGACCACGTCATCCTCGGCCGAGAACGCAACGATGTCGGGCGCCCCAACGACGAAGGCTACCCGGTACGCAGCATTGTCAAAAATGGACTCTTGTTTTCGCGCAATTTTGAACCTTCGCGCTGGCCGGGTTGCAACCCCGAGACCGGCTATTTGGATTGCGACTCCAGCCCAACGAAAACTGAGATTCTTCACGCCCGCCGGAAAAACGCCGGCGATCTCTTTTGGGCTCTCTCGTTCGGAAAACGCGTTGCGGAAGAACTCTACGACCTGAACAGTGACCCTGACTGCATTACAAACCTCGCGGCGACCCCCGATCTCAAGCCGCTCAAAGACGCACTCAAAAAACAACTGGAAGCGGAACTCCTTGCCCAGGAAGACCCCCGCATGCTGGGCCGGGGGGCGGACTTTGACGCCTATCCCTTTGCGAGCGACAATTTCAGGGACTTTTACAACAGGTTCAAAGCCGGAGCCCCGCCGCTCAAATCATTCCACAAGGACGACTTCGAAACCGGCACGCTGGACGTCCCTCGCACCAGAGAGTAAGCTGGGGAACAGGCTCAGTTGAGGCGCTGCTCCAACCCGAACCCCGTCGTCTCGGGCAAACCACCGCCCGTAAACCGCGCCCCACCCATGCGAGCGCGGCGGCTACTCGGGAGCCATCGGCACTGGGAATGTTCCCAAAATTTTGACCATCGTGCAGCGTTGCCTCAACTCCGCCAGCACACGCTCCATGGCGGGATCCGTTTCATGCCCATCAACGTCCAGAAAGAAGCAGTATTCCCACGCTTTTCTCCGGGACGGACGGCTCTCGATTTTACCAATATTAATGCCCTGAGCGTGGAAGGGTTCCAGCGCCCGGTACAAGGCCCCCGGTTCGTGAGCCACGCTGAAAAGAAGCGAGGTCCGGTCATTGCCCGTCGCGGGGGAAGGCCTCATGCCTATGACTAAAAAGCGCGTCGTATTGTCCGCGGAATCCTGAATGGCCGACTCCAAAACATTGAGGCCAAGCCATTCCCCCGCAAGCTTGCCTGCGATCGCTGCGGCGCCTTCCTCCTGAGCCGCGCACTCGGCCGCGCGCGTCGTGCTCGAGACCTCCACGCACTCCACCCCCGGCAAGTTGCGCCGCAGCCAGTTGCGCGTTTGTGCAAAAGCCTGGGGATGACTGTAAACCTTGACGATTTTCTCCCTCGCACTCCGCGAGAGCAAATGGTGTTCAATCTTCAAGAGGACCTGCGCGCAGACCTGCACCTCGCTGTCGATAAACATGTCCAAGGTGTGGTTCACCGCCCCCTCCCAGGAATTCTCCACGGGCACAACCCCGTAATCCGCCTGCCCGCGCATCACCGCGTCAAACACATCCCCGATGTACACCTGGGGGGCGTACTGGACACTCGCTCCAAACTTCGCTCGCGCCGCCTGATGCGTGAAGGTCGCTTCCGGCCCCAAATACGCAATGCGCAGGTCCTTTTCCAAAGCAAGCGAGGCGGACATGATCTCGCGATACACAGCCCGCACCGCATTTTCGGGCAACCGGCCGCCAATGCGGTTGTTGCGCTCGGCCAGAGAACGGTACACCTGTTCCTCGCGTTCGGGCGCGTAAATTTCGAGCCCCTGTGCGCGCTTGTACTCGCCCACGTCATGCACGCAGTCAGCTCTGGCGTTGAGCAATTTGAGAATCTGCTCGTCCAGTGCGTCGATCTGTTTGCGAATGTCTGCCAGGTTCATGAATGAGATGAAAAATCGTCTGCCGGCGGTGCTTCCCCGGCAAAATCAGGGGGTGAACTTGCCTGTTCCTCGCCCGCGAGTCCACTCGAAGCCTCCTCTTTCTCCGAAACTTCCTCGGAAACCGGGGCGGAATCCTGCGAGGGCGCCTCAGCCTTGTCCGGCTGGGCGGGCATATCCAGCGGCAACTCCGGCTCAATTTCGTCCCGCTCCCGCTGCTTAGCCGTCTTTTCTTCGGAAACCGCCGCCTTGGGCAGGTTCATCCGGCCCAATTCAGCAGCGTTGGGAAGATCCTGAACGTTTTTAAGACCAAAGTGTTCTAAAAAATACCCCGTGGTCGAATACAACAGCGGCCTCCCGGGAAGGTCCGCCCTCCCAGCAATACGCACCAAACTACGGTCCAAGAGCACCTGCATCACCCCGTCCACCGCCACCCCGCGCACCGCCTCAATGTCGGCCCGCGTCACCGGTTGCCGGTAGGCAATGATTGCCAGTGTTTCCATGGCCGGCCCACTCAAACGAGCCGGCTTCGCATCCGGGTACAACTTCCTCACCCAAGGCGCAAACTCACCCCTTGTCACAAACCCCCAGCCCGTGGCCTGCTCCATCAAACGAAAAGCCCGGGCGCTCTGTTCAAGCTCAGACTGCAATTCGGCAAGCCCCTCCAGAATCCGGCCTTCGCCGACGGTCGAATGCGCCTGCGCCGCCTCATTTTCAGAGGATTCACCAGCCGCCTTCACCGCCGCCAACAACTCCGCCGTCGACAAGGGCTTGGGGGCCGCAAAAATCAGAGCTTCCAGAACCTGTGCCAGCGTCATATCAATCTCCCTGAACGCGTTGCAACTCAATTTCCCCAAACGCCCCCTCCTGCACCGCCTTAAGCTGCTTGAGACGGATCAATTCCAGGACCGCTAAAAACGTCACCACAATCTCTGCACGCGAGGCAACGCCCGAAAACAATTCACTGAACAGCACGGGCACACTCCCAGAAGTGATCTTGAGCACCATCTCGATCTTGTCGGAAACCGTGAAGTTCTCCTCAAAAATCTCCCGTAAATCCTCCTTCTGATTTATCCGCTTCAACACCCCGTTGAAGGCTGCAATCAGATCAAAAACACTCACCTCTCCCAGCGGACGCTCCGCAGGCACATCCGTCTGGTCAGCCACTCGGCTAAAAAGCGCCTCCCTCGCGATTCCCCGCTCGTGCAGTTGCGCCGCAGCATCCTTGAACTTTTTATACTCGATCAGCTGCCGCACTAGCTCCCACCGGGGATCCTCCTCCTCCGTTTCCTCCTCAGGCGGCTGCACACTGACGGGCAAAAGACTCCGGCTTTTGAGATAAATCAAATTCGCAGCCATCACCACGAACTCCCCGGCGACTTCCAAATCCAGCGCCTTAAAGGCGTCCATGAATTCCAAGTACTGCTGGGTGATTTTCTCCAGTGAAACCTCATAAATATCCACCTCTTCCCTCTTGATGAGATAGAGCAGCAGATCCAGAGGTCCTTCAAAAACCTCCAGCTTGACCTTGTAATCCGGATTAAGCATCAGTCCTCAGCTTAACCACGCCCAGCATCTTTGCTCAACCCGCCATTCGCGAAGTTCGAAAAAAGACTCCCCCCGTTTTTTGCCGCAGGACCACAAAACAGCGCCACAGGCGGGCAACAACTGCAACTTGCGCGGACCGCCTGGGGCTTCCTACCCGAGGAGTCCACCCGCCAAAACGTTCTTTACCCTACCCCCGGGGCGCCTTCGAGGAGGGCCGCTTCCCCTTCGAGGAGGTCCGCTCCTCCTTCGAGGAGGTCCGCTTCCCCTCCGCTCGCGTCCGCGTCCCCTGTGGTTTGGAACCCGTGAAGCCTTCCCCTCCCTCCTTGCCGCGGGCGCCTTTGTCTTTGGCCGCCGCCCCGCGGGAGCGCGAAACCCCTCGGGCCGCTCGCTGGCGAAGATGCAAGTCCATGGGCAACCCCTCCCAGGGCTCCACTGTCCGAATCCGCGCCTCTAAAAAACGCCGGTAAGTGTCATCCAGAAGACTCTTGTCGTTGCAAAAAAGGACCACTTCCGGCAGCGGAATCGGGGAACTTCCCCGGGGTTCCGGTTGCGTGGAGTACAGAATCTTGAAGCGGCGCCCACTTTTAAGCGCTGGCGGATGGTTTGTCATCGCCGTGGTCAAAAGCCGATTCAACGGCCCCGTCCCAATTCTCCGGCGGGAAGCCTCCCGCACGTTTTCAATCCTCTTGAAAAGTCGCTCCAAATCCTCCCCCGTTTTGGCAGAAAGCAAAACCAGTGGCGCATAAGGAAGGAACGACAGATCCCCGCGAATCTCCTCCAAAACCTCGCGCAGTTTCTCCTTCGTGTTCGTGCGCTCGGGAATCAGATCAATTTTATTAAGCACCACCACGCAAGGCTTCCCTGCGTCGCGGATCATGCCGGCAATTCGTTTATCCTGACCACTCACGCCCTGAGAGGCATCCAGCACCAAACAGCACAAGTCCGCCCGCTTGACGCTCGCCTCCGAGCGCATCACGGAAAAAATCTCCACGGAATCAGAGCGCTTGGTTTTGGGTCGAATTCCAGCGGTATCAATCAAAATGTAATTTTGAGCACCGCGCGAATACGGCACATCCACAGAGTCCCGAGTCGTGCCGGAAATCGGCGAAACCATGGTGCGTTCATCTTCAAGAATGGCATTCGTGAGCGAAGATTTCCCCACATTGGGACGCCCCACCAGCGCAATCTGAAGCGGTCGCGCCAAACGCGCCGCTTCCTCCTCTGCGTCATGCGGGGGCAGGAGCGCACTGATCCGGTCCACGAGCTGGTCAAACCCAATCCCATGTTCCGCACTCACGGGAAAAAGCGGACTGAACCCAAGCCGGCTAAACTCGTTGCTCAACCCCTGGTGATTGGGATGATCCACCTTGTTCACCACCAGAAGCAACGGCTTGGAAGCGCGCCGCAGGCGACGCGCGATGTCCGCGTCCGTGGGAGTCAAGCCGGCCTGCGCATCCACCACAAAAAGAATGAGATCGCTGGTTTCCACCGCAATGTCCACCTCGGCCGCCACCTGGTTGGCGAACTCCGCATCGGCTCCCGCTCCAATTCCCCCCGTATCCACAAGCTGGAACGGAAACCGCCCCTGCCGACAGGTCGCCACAATGCGATCCCGCGTCACCCCGGGCATGTCATGCACGATGGATATTTTTTTCCCCGCGAGGCGATTAAACAAAGCCGATTTACCCACATTCGGACGACCAACAATAGCTACCGTGCGCATCATTGGTGGAACCCTAGCAGGCAAATCCCTCCAAAGCGCCACCTATTTGCGTTCCTGCGTCCCGTCTCCCACTCGCGAGCCTGGTTTCACCCCAACATCACCCCCCTTCAGTTTCACCCCCAAAGGCTCTCCATGCCCAAGCACATGGGCCTGCTCCAACCCCGCCCGCAGGTATCCCAGCCCCGAAATCAAAGCAAAAACGCCCGTCGCCCCCACCAATACATCCAAGTTGCGGATCCCCTGAAGGTACACATGCGTTCCCAAAAAAAACACCGGTTTGAGCAGCCAGGCAGGCTGCAGCATCACTCCGATTAAACTCAACATTTGCAGCGCAGTGGCCGTCTTCCCTGTCCACCGAGGCCTCAAATCCACGCGGCCCTGCAAAATAAAAACCCCGACCACGCCCGCCAAAACGGCCATATCCCGCGCCACTATCAAAATCCCAAACCATACAGGCAACGCATTGCGCCAATGCGAAAAACTGAGGGTCAAAACCCCCGCCAGCAAAAGCCCCTTGTCTGCGATCGGATCCAAAAACACACCCAATTCCGTCTTCTGGTTTAAACGGCGCGCAAACCACCCATCCAAGCCGTCGCTCGCTGCAGCCAGGGCAAAGATCGCCACAGCCGCCCAGCGCAATCCCTCGTTGGCATTCCCCTCCAACACGCCCTCCCCGTAATACACTGCGAAAAGCACAAATACAGGAATCAGCGCAATCCGTATCAAAGTGATCTTATTAGCTGTCGTCATCGTCTCCTCTACAAAATTGCTAAACACCCCCATCCAACCATCCCCCTATCCAACCACGGCCGCCTTTGCTCAGGCAATCCTCGTGATGAACCGGAGAGCCGCCCAACGCCCCCCCTTGGCTTTTTTGTTTCTTCGCTTCGTCGCTTCTCCGCCAATCCCAAACTCCATCCATGGATTCCCTCAATCCCTCCTTGTTCATAGAATCGCAGCTCAACTTTAGCCTCGTTTCAAAGCGTATTGCAGTTGCGAAATTCCATCTTTTTCTCTAAGCGACTTCTATGTCCGAGCTTCAACAAGGTCAATCAGCCCCGCATTTCCACTCCGTAGCCGTTGGCGGCCCCTACGGAGACGGCACCTCCGTTCAACTCTCCGATTTCGCCGGTAAAAACGTTGTTCTCTATTTTTACCCCAAAGACGACACCCCCGGGTGCACCACTCAAGCGTGCGGGCTGCGCGACCTCTGGGACGCCTTAAAGGCGAAGGCCGTGGTGTTTGGGATCAGCATTGATTCTGAAAAAAGCCACCGCAAGTTTATCGACAAATTTGAATTGCCCTTCCCGCTGCTCAGCGATTCCTCCCAAGAGCTGGTCAAAGCTTACGGGGTCTGGGTGGAAAAAAGCATGTATGGCAAAACCTACATGGGCACCGAGCGCTCCACCTTCATCATTGGCCCGGACGGCGTGTTGAAAGCCGTCTTTCGGAAAGTCAAACCAGCCGAGCACGCCCAGCTCGTGCTCGATGCTCTCCAATAAAATCCCTCCACCCCCTCCACCCCATGCGTCTTCAGCACCTGCTCCTGCTCGGTTTTGCCTTGCTCTACGCCGCTTGCTCCTCTCCTTCCCGAAAACTCCCCACCTACGAGCGCCCCCTCTCCCGCACCCGTTTTCAGACAGTCAAAACCACCGCTTACACCCATACAGAATCCGACCACCTCGCCTACGGCAACAAATCCGCCCTCGGCACCCCCCTCAGGTGCGGCCCCGCCATCCACAGTGCCGCCGCAGACTGGGGCCGCTGGCCGGCCGGCACGGTGTTCAAACTTTGCAGCACGGGGGAAATCTTTTTTGTCGATGACTACGGTTGGGCCCTCACTGGCCGTAATACCATCGACCTCTACAAACCCAGCAGAGGCGCCATGAATGCTTGGGGCGCACGCGTCGAAAAAATTGAAATCCTGCGCTGGGGCGACCCGTATCGCGCCTACAAACGACTCAAACCAGCGGAACGTTATGCCCACATCGCCCAGATGATGCGCGATATCAAGCGCTACTGGAGCAAACCCCTCCAATCCTCAAAACCCGAACCGGTATTGATCGCTCTCGGTTCCTCGCTCCCTCCGCTTCCTTAAAAACCATCCCGCCCTCCAAGGTCCGCTCCAGACCGCGGCGCGACTAGGGAAAACAGTCTGTTTGCGCACTCAAAGTGCGCCCTCCGCCCATTGTCACGCGCCCAGACCGCGTGCACGATGGGGACATGAAAAGGCGAGGAGGCGGGTGGGCATGGAAATGGGGGCAGGCGGTAATCTCTGCAGCGACAAGAAACGGTCTGAAGGCCGTGGCTCTTCTGTACACGACGGCACTGCATGCAGAATCTTTCACCTTGGTCTCGGCGCAGGAAGCGGTCCGGGTCGAGGAGAACAATGGTTATCAAAGGGTCAGCTCTGGGGAATCGGCCGAAGACCCGTCGCGCTTCCGCACCCGCTACCAAGGCCACCTCCATCTGGCCAACTCGAGTTTGCAACTCGAACTCCAAGAACTTTCGGACATCACCATTGAAAAAAATATTTTCTGGCAGGGGGAACGTTACCTAGGACGCTTTCTCAAAACCGCCCCCGGTGCCCACGCCCCGGCTGCCATCACCGCATACGAGCTCGAACTGCACCGGGGTTCTGTTTTCATAAAAGCCACCGAAAAAGCGATTTCCGTGTACGCTGGCGAAGTACGGGTGGACGCCCAGAACGCTGTATTTGCACTGAGCACCAGCTACCACCTTGGCCAGCGCGTCAGTGTGATCCAAGGCCAGCTCAAAGTCAGGAATGCCGATCACTCCATCACCTTCGTGCCCACCGGCCAAACTCTCCACACGGGCTCGAACATCAAGCCTTCGCTGGGACCCCTCCAACAACACCCCACCGCGTTAACGCTGCAAAAAGGCATCACCGCATTCGCTCAAACCGCCCTGAGCTTCGCATCAAAGGGCCTCGGCGCAATTTCTGAAAATCCTGCCCAAAAAGATCCCGCCCTTTTTGAGTTTACCTCCCCTCAAAACGCAGCCCTTTTGGAGACCAGAAACGAACCTTAGATAGAGAGATTGAGCGTGTTCACCGAACCTCGTTCCAGCCCTCGCTGAAACGTCAATCCTCGCTGAAACGTCCCTTAAAAGTGCACCAAAGCGTGCACCTCGTCCCGCCACCAAAGCGTGTCGTTTACCCCACGCTCCTCACTCAAGCGTGTCATACACCCCACGCTCCCCACCAAAGCGTGCCTTACGCTCCGCTCTAAAGCGCTCTGCGACTTGAAAAAAAGCCATCTACCTATGCTTGGCATTCCCCTCATTCTGGGTGCGGTGTCCATTTCCCATGTCCCAGCGGCCGTTGAAGCCCCCGGAGAGGGCTCCGACCTCGTATCTCAAAATCCACTGCCAGAGGCGCCGGATCCGCAATCTCCACCCACGACGAACCTTTTTCCCGAACTTCTCTTCAAATCCCCACTCCCTCCCGACGCCAGACAAACTCCCCAAAGCCCGGACGACCCTTCCCTCCCCAACAGCGCAAGCAAGACAGAGCCCACCTCCAGTACAGACAGCGACTTCACCTCCCTGCCAAAAGCCCCCCCCCTTTTTAATTCAGATTTTTTCAAAACTCCCCTCCCACCAGAAATTTCCACCACCGTCTCTCCCCTAAACTCCCTTGGCCTGTTCCCTGGTTTTAGCGAGCTCGCCAACTACACTCAAATCCGACGGAAAGGCCCTTTCCTCTACAGCCTTAGAATCAACACCTCCGCCGTCTACGACGACAATAGTTCGCTCAGCAAAACCAACAAAAAACACGGACTCCAGTTCGGCATAGGCCCCTCCCTCCGACTCCAACTCGGCGAGGACGGTGTGCCCTTCCGTCTCGGCGCAACCTACGCTGGAGCCGCGTCCTACTTTACGGAAACCTCGCAAAAACGCACCTACGACCAGACTCTTGGCGTCGGCTCGGAATGGAGCGGCAACAGACTCCAGCTTAACCTTAGAACTGGGCTCCAAACCAGTCACAACAGTTCTCTGGATGCGGGCGGCCGCACTGGCCGCTCGGTCTTCTATGCTGGAGGCTTGGCGTCCTATCAAGTCGGGGGAAAAACCACGGCAGACCTCGGCGGAGACTTCACCCAGACAAAATTCGAATCGCTTCTGAACTCCAGCGAATACAGGGCTCAGGAGTATTTGAATTACCAATGGTCCCCCAAACTACAATGGGGACTCGGAACAACCCAGGGGGTTGTGAATGCAGAAGCCAGCGCTCGCCAAACCTATATTCAGGCTCTGGTGAGAATCGTGACCGCACTGAGCGGCAAACTCGACGTCAACGCCTCCGCAGGAAACGAGTGGCGCAATTATGAATCGGGAACCCCAAGCACCACCCACCCAGTTTTCAGCGCCGGCGCCGCCTGGCAGGCCACAGGAAAAACGAACCTCACCCTGGACGCCCGCCGCCGGACCTTCGCCTCCGCCTCCTTACAGGCCCAAAATTACGAGTCCACAAGCACCTCTCTTTCCGTCCATGAAATGCTTACTGCAAGCCTAAGCGCAACCCTCTCTTTAGGATTGGAGAAGTCTCACTACTCCGCCTCAACCCCGGGAATTCCATCAGATCGCACCGACAACTATCTTTTTTCCCGCATCGGACTGGACTGGATCCCGCGCAAAAACCTCACGGTAGGTATGTTTTACGAAATTGGAGACAACGACTCCAAAGGCACCCAGAGCCACTCTTTCCGAAGAAACAGAATGGGCGTTTCACTCAACATGAGCTTTTAGCCGCCGGAATCCCTGAGCCTTTCCAACACTCAAAAAAATCAATCCGATGTTTGTCACCAATCACTGTTCAGGCCCTCTGGCCGCACTGCTCCTTTACATCTCTGCGCCCCTTCCGCTCCCCGCAGAAGCCCCCCCCACCGGAACGCGTCAATCTCCGCCAAGCGTTGCGCAAAAAACGGACCCAGCGCAATCACCGTCCCCCACGTATAGGCTCTCGGTGAACGACACTGTGGTCATCCGCGTATTTCAAGAACAGGAACTCGATACCACAGCTCGCATCGGCAGGGACGGAGCCATTGCTTTTCCATTGATTGGATCTGTCATCATTGGGGGACGCACCGTTCCAGAAGCCGCAAATGCCATCACACAGGCCCTGAAAGAATACCTCGTGCAACCGCAGGTTTCCCTCCGGATCACGGATTATACCAAGAGAAAATTCACCGTGCTTGGCCAGGTCAACCGCCCCGGCACCTTTGAACTCCCTGACGAGAACTCCCTCACACTGCTCGAAGGCATCGGCCTCGCCGGCGGTTACAGCAGAATTGCCAACCCCTCAAAAGTTGTCGTGAAAAGGCGCAACGCCGGCGGTGAGCAAGTGTTCCATCTGGATGCCAAACAAATGGCAAAAGGCAACACCTCCAGCGCTTTCCTGCTTCAACAAGGAGACACGGTGATTGTCGAAGAAAGCCTGTTTTGACCCCTCTCGGGAAGGGAAAACTCTTCGCGCAAACCTGTGTGCTCGCGGCAACTCCGGAAGCTCCTCAACCACTAGTAAAAGCCATGCAAACGACTCCTGCTCTCAATTCAGCCCAGACACAGAACATTAACTCCAACGGTGACTTCCAGCAAGTTTCCCTGATTCTCCGCGAACGCGGCTGGTTGATTGGCGTCTGCGCCACCGCCGGCCTCTGCGCCGCGGCGCTCTACGTAAAGAGACTGCCCCTCGCGTACGAAGCCCTTTCGGTACTCCAAATTTCCCCGAGAGGCCGCGTTCTTGGCTTTGAGTCCGACAGTCCTGCGCCTTCTGGAGGCGAAACGGGCTTTCAAACGATTTTAGAAACCTTCAAAAGCCAGGCTCTCATGGCCAAAGTCAGCACCGACCTTGAGCTCACAGAAAACCCTCAGTTTTCGATAACGCCACTGACCCCAGAAGCTGCACAAAATCAATTGCGCGGCTGCCTGGAAGTGCGCCAGCGCAGGGGCACCCAACTCATTGATATCACAGCCCGCCATTCTTATCCTGAAGTGGCCCAAAGCATCTCCAACAGCGTTGCCCACGCTTTTATTCAGCTTCAACTCGACCAGAGATCCAGCGGGGCTCGTGCAGTGCTCGAGTTTTTGATGACAGAAGCTGACAAACTCAAAACACGCCTCAAAAAAAGCGAAGAAGCCCTCCAATCCTACAAAGAATCCAACCAAGCTACTTCCCTCGAAGATCGCCAGGACACCGTGATCACGGCCCTCAAGGTGCAAGCCAGCAATCTTGCCTCCGCCAGAGGAAACCGCATCCGGCTTGAAACCGATGTCGCTGATATGGAGCGCTTCTCCGGAGAGCCCGCATCGCTTTTGCGCATCGCCAGTGTCGCCCAACAACCCCGCATCGCATCCACGCGCGGACAAATCGCTGAGCTTCAGAGCCAAATTTCAACCCTGCGCCTTCGTTACACGGAAAAGCATCCCAAATTCATCCAAACCCTCACTCAATTGCACGATGCGGAGCGCTCCCTCCAACAATTAATCCTCCAAACGCCAACCGCGCTGCGTTCCGACCTCGAGCGTGCAGTTGCCACCGAAGCGAGTTTTGAAAAAGCCCTGAAAGAACAGGAAAAACAGGCGCTCGCCCTCAACAGACAGTCCATTGACTACAAAGCTCTGGCGCGTGATGTAGATACAGATAGAGCCGTTTACGAGGCCATTCTACGCAAAATCAAAGAAACCGATGTCGCCCGAGGTGTTCAATTGAGCGACATACGCATTTTTGAGCCAGCCTCGCTCCCAAACTCACCCACACGTTCCTCTGCGTTAAAATTTATTGCTATTGGTGCCTTCGCAGGAATCGTCGTCGGGGGCGGCGCTGTTTTCGCTCAAACAGTCCTGGAATCCGCCTGGCGCACCGCGGATGAAGTGGAGTCCGCCACAGGACTCCCGGTTTTAGGGTCAGTCCCCCGGCTCCGTAAACGTGCTTCAGGAAAACATCTCCTGGAACGCTTAAGTGACCCGTCGGAACCCATTCTCGAGGCGTTTCGCTCTCTGCGAACATCCCTCCATCTGAGTGCCCGAAAACAAGGAAAACATTGTTTCCTCTTTGCCGGCGCCCAAGCCGGTGACGGAAAAAGTTTCTGCTCCACTGGGTACGCACTGACTCTGGCTCGCCAGGGGGTACGCACTCTGCTCATCGATGCTGACCTGCGCTCCCCGTCTCTCGAGGAAACGTTCCTCAAAGGCCGAAACCTGCCCGGTCTCACACAAATTCTCGAAGGCCAGAAGCGTCTCTCTGAGGTCATTGTGCCAACTTCCATTCCCAATCTGGATTTGTTACCAGCGGGCAACCTTAGGACCGATGCCTCCGAACTCCTCACACGCAAAGGCATGCGCGAGACCCTCGAGAGTGCGCGCCAACGCTACGACTGTCTCATTCTTGACTCGGCTCCCGTGCAGGCCGTCAGCGACTCGCTGCTCCTTGCTCAAGCCGTGGACTCGGTTCTGCTTGTGGTCCGGTATGCTTCCACACCCAGAAAAGCGGCGCTGCGGGCGATCCAGCTTTTCGAGGATCAAGGCACCCCCGTCGAAGGCATTGTGATCAACAACGCCAATCCCATCTCCCTGTACAATGATTACACCCAAGAGCGCCAGCAGCCCAGGCACTCACGCAGAACCTAAGGGATGGCACACCCCTCCGTCCCTTCCTTCTGACCTCGCACCTCCTGGCAGCGATTGCCCTTCAGAAGCCCTTCTAAAACCTCACTGCTCAGACAACGCCCCGCCCCCCCAAGCTGCCACTCAAGTCACATAACGCCTAAAATCCAGCCGGAGCTCTCCCAAACATCACTGTCCAGTCGCCCCTTCTGCATTGCTCAAACTGAAAAACGGCCCCGGCGTTTTCCCTTCGGATCCGACGAGTTTTTTATAAATCGACTCCTGAAAAGCCTCGCCAATCACCTTGCCTCCCTTAATCACCTGCACCCCGTATCCCACCACCTTCACTCCGGTGGCCTCTCCCATCTTTCCGGGAGTGGCCATTTTTTTCGACGCCGTCTCCTTCACTGCCTCAGAAGTCGCAATGAAAGTCGCATTGGGCTTGAGATCAGTACTAAGTTCACCTCCATCCATGAGCGAAGGCCGCATCGTCTTCAGATCGCGCCCAATGATCCAGTACCGCACAATCAATTCGTTCTCGAACCGCTTACTGGCATTACGCACTGAGATAGACAGCATCTTCCCCTGATTCTCCACGACCTTGGTTGACTTCGTTGCAACGGCCGAAACCGGCACCGGTGCGGCAGGAACTTTGCTTCCTGTACTTCCTGTACTTCCTGTACTTCCTGTACTTCCTGTACTTCCTGTACTTCCTGTACTTCCTGTACTTCCCGTACTTCCCGAAGCCGAAGCCCCCTCCGCAGTTTCCTTCTTCGCACGATAAGGAACAACCTCCGCAATCACCTCAATAAATGCATGCGCGGAACCCACGGCAAAATGCAGCGCCAAGAGGGCAACAAGAGTGGATTTCATAATTTCGACGGTTTCTCGAAGAGATTAACCACGATTTACGCAAAAAAGACAACTGCAGGGATGCTGAAAAAACGCTCAAACACCGCCAGCTTTCCCCTGCGCCTTCCGACTCTCCACTCACAGAAACCAAAGTCTTCGTGCACTCCTGCCGTAGACCCTGCTCTCCGCCCTACACCCTCCTCTTTTAGACCCGCATTGAACACCACCCTCGGAGCACCCTCGGAGCACCCTCGGAGCACCCTCGGAGCACCCTCGGAGCACCCTCGGAGCACCCTCGGAGCACCCTCGGAGCACCCTCGGAGCACCCTCGGAGCA